>CAMLRV010000211.1 GCA_946482495.1 uncultured Flavobacteriia bacterium | reverse complement strand
TCTCCTACATTTTTAATTTGAAATGTAGTTTCTACAATTTCCCCTTGTTCAATTTCTCCAAAATCGTGAATTTCTTTATCAAATTCTACTTTAGTTCTTGGTACATTCGCATTTTCTTGCAAAGTCATTGCGGCTTTTTCTTCTAAACTCTCAGCTTGCTTTTTACATGAAAATGTCACAAATAAAGTAGTAACAACAAAAATTTGAATTGTTTTTTTCATCCTATCTTTTATAATAATCCTCTACCCGATTTTTTTAATTTATCTGCGGCTTTGAAATCTTTTACTAAATTATCTAAAATTCCGTTGATAAATATACTACTTTTTGGAGTGGAATATTCTTTAGCAATTTCTAAATATTCATTCAAAGTAACTTTTACTGGAATAGATGAGAATTTTAACAACTCACAAATTGCCATTTTGATAATAATCGTATCCAATTCTGCAATACGTTCTTTATCCCAATTTGGTGTTTTATTTTCAAATTCTTTGGCGAATTCTACTTCATTTAAAACCGTTTTTCTGAATAAATTTCTAACAAATTCTTTATCATCCAAATCTTTAAAAACTTGAGGTAATTCTAATGAATCGTCAAAACTTTTAATACTTTTAATTTGCTTAGAAATTAGGGTATTAATTACTGGAATATCATCCACCCAAGTAATTCTAAAATCCTCTAAATAGTCGTATAATTTTTCGTTTGGTGCTATAATTTCATTAAAGACATCATAGATAAAGAAAATGTCTTTTTTGAATTCAGTAGTTTCAACCGCCATGTATCTTTTGTACAAATCAGATTCTTTAATGGCATCTAACAGGAAAATAATACAATCGTCGTTACGTTTCCAATTGTCAATTTTTCTTTCTTCTAACTTATCATAAAATGCTGTATGATTTGCTAAAATTTTGAAAAAACTATTATTTACAAATTTTAAATTAGGATTTTGTTCTTCTTTGGTAGCCAAATGTTTTTTAGAAGCTAGTTCTAAATATGCTCTTTCTTTTAGTTGCAATTCATCAAAAATGGAAAGCATTACTAAGTACAAATCTTGAGAATTATCAATACTTTGTAATAAAAATTTTTCTTCCTTATCTAATGAATCGGATTCATGTTGATGCATAGCATAAATTGTTTGCATCACTTTTACTCTAAAATGTCTTCTGTTAAGCATGGTAAGAACTTTATAAAAATATTATCCCGATGATAAAAAAATCATCGGGACAAATTTACAATTTTTTATTTTAAAGAATTATTTGTTTTGTAATTCTTTTTTTCTGTCATCAATTCTTTTTTGAGCAATGTTCAATGCAGCTTGATGAGTTGTAATATTATTTGTTTCAGATAAATTGAAAATATCCATTGCAGTATTGTAGATATTTTCTGTTTTTTCCATTACTTGAGCAGAAGTTAAATTTGCCAATTCAGAATACACATTAATTACACCACCTGCATTAATTAAGAAATCTGGAGCATATAAAATTCCTTTTTCTTTTAATAATTTACCGTGAACTACTTCATTAGCTAACTGATTATTAGCTGCTCCAGCAATCACTTTTGCTTGAATTTTACTAATTGTATCATCATTAATAGTTGCTCCTAAAGCACATGGCGCATAAATATCTACATCTAAACTATATAAATCGTTTCCTGTAAAAATTTTAGCTCCATATTTAGAACCAACTTCATGTAATCTATTTTCGTTGATATCAGAAATAGTTACAAGAGCGCCTTCATTAGTTAAATGTTGTACTAACACTTCACCAACGTGACCAATTCCTTGAACTAAAACTTTTTTACCAGCTAAAGTATCTACTCCAAATTTATGTTTGGCAGCAGCTTTCATTCCCATAAAAACTCCGTATGCAGTAATTGGCGATGGATTTCCAGAACCACCTTTACTTTCAGAAATACCAGTTACATATTTAGTTACTTCTCTTACGGTATCCATGTCTTTAGTTTCCATTCCTACATCTTCAGCAGTAATATATTTTCCAGACAAAGAGTCAACATATTCTCCAAATTTTCTCATTAATTCAGGTGTTTTTTCTGTTTTGGCATCACCAATAATAACAGCTTTACCTCCACCTAAATTTAAACCTGAAATAGAAGATTTAAATGACATCCCACGAGATAATCTTAATACATCATTTAAGGCTTCCCATTCGTTAGAATACTTCCACATTCTTGTCCCACCTAATGCTGGTCCAAGAACTGTATTATGAATTCCGATAATTGCTTTTAATCCAGTATCTTTGTCATTACAGAAAACAACTTGCTCGTGTCCATCGAAAGAAATTTGACCAAAAACGGGATCTACTTTATGTAAATCGTTTGAATTTATAACATCTGTTGTCATGAGTATATTTGATTTTTTATCAATAATAGGATACAAAAATATACATAAATTATATATAATTACCCTTTTTTATTTTATTTTTACGAATATAATAATTTAACATATTGCAAAATAATTGTTAAAAAGCATAAATTAATTATCAAAAACACAATTACTTTAAAATATATTACTTTAAATGAAAGAATTACAATATTTAAATAAATATTTCATAAAATATAAATACCGATTTTTGTTTGGAATAATTTTCACAATTGCCGCTCAAATATTCGCTTTATACACTCCAGAATTGGTTGGTAAATCAATTTCTTCTATTGAAGCCTTTCTTAAATCCGGAAATAAAGATACTAGTTTATTAAAAAAGGAATTATTTGAAAACATTGCTTTTATTTTCGCTTGTACATTAATTGCGGGCTTATTAACTTTTTTTATGCGTCAAGCTTTAATTGTAATGTCTCGACATATTGAGTTTGATTTAAAAAATGAAGTCTTTAATCATTATCAAAACCTTTCTCAAAATTTCTACAAAAAAAATAGAACAGGTGATTTAATGAATCGCATAAGCGAAGATGTTGGAAAAGTTCGAATGTATGTTGGTCCGGCTGTAATGTATACTATCAATACTGTGATTCGATTCGCTGCGATTATTATTAGTATGTCGGCCATCAATATAAAGCTTACTATTTATTCTTTATTACCCTTACCAATTTTATCTTACAGTATTTTTGTATTAAGTAAACGAATCAATAAAAAAAGTACCGAATACCAACAAAACCTTTCCTCGTTATCTTCCTTTACTCAAGAATTTTTCTCAGGAATTAGAGTAATAAAAGCTTATGCATTAGAAAAAGACAGAAACAATCATTTTGTAGAACTTTCAAAAGTTAGTAAACAGAAAAACTTATCCTTAGCGAAAACGCAGGCTTTATTTGGTCCTTTGATGGTGATGTTAATCGGTTTAAGTTACTTAATTGTGATATATGTAGGCGGACAAATGTATGTTAACGGAGAAATTAAAGACATTGGAGTTATTGCAAAATTCCTATTATATATTGGTATGTTAGTTTGGCCTGTAGCATCTTTTGGTTGGGTATCTTCCTTAGTTCAAGAAGCAGAAGCCTCTCAAAAAAGAATTAATGAATTTTTGAATGAACAACCCGAAATTCAAAACAAAGGAAAAATTAAAACAGATATTGAAGGAAAAATCACTTTTGAAAACGTGAGTTATACCTATGATGACACCAACATTAGAGCACTAGACAATATTAGCTTTTCAATTGAAAAAGGAGAAACGGTTGCAATTTTAGGAAAAACGGGATCAGGTAAATCAACGATTTTATCATTATTAACAAGAATTCATGATGTAAATGGAAATTCTAAAATTAAAATTGATAATCACAATTTAACAGAATTCGACTTATATCATTTAAGAAACAACATGAGTATTGTACCACAAGATCCTTTCTTATTTTCTGATACAATTAAAAACAATATCAAATTTGGAAAAGAAAATGCTACTGATGAAGAAATAATTACGGCAGCTAAAATGGCTGTTGTCGATGATAACATTCAATCCTTTACCAATAAATACGAAACGATGCTAGGTGAAAGAGGAATTACACTTTCTGGAGGACAAAAACAACGCGTTTCTATA
>CAMLRV010000210.1 GCA_946482495.1 uncultured Flavobacteriia bacterium | reverse complement strand
TACATTACGAGTCATGATATCGGTGATAATTCTCAAAAAATTGCAGAATGTATTGGCTTAAAAGGAATGGTGACTACTATTAGTACAGCTTGTTCTTCAGCTGCCAATTCAATTATGTTGGGCGCTAGACTAATTCAATCTGGAAAATTAGATAGAGTAGTGGTAGGTGGAACAGATGCTTTGGCAAAGTTTACTATCAATGGTTTCAAAACTTTAATGATTTTGTCTGATGATTATAATGCACCATTTGACAATAATAGAAAAGGATTAAATTTAGGTGAAGCTGCTGCTTTTTTGGTTTTAGAATCTGATGAACTTGTAAAAAAATACAATAAAAAAGCATTGGCTTATGTAGCTGGTTTTGGAAATGCGAATGACGCATACCATCAAACTGCTTCTTCTGAAAATGGTGAAGGTGCTTATTTAGCGATGAATAAAGCTTTCAAAATGGCGAATATGCAACCAAGTGAAATTGATTATATCAATGCACACGGAACAGCAACTCCAAATAACGATTTATCTGAAGGAAGAGCCATTATTAGAATTTTCGGAGATAATGTGCCAGAATTTAGTTCTACTAAACCTTTCACTGGTCATACTTTAGCAGCTGCTGCTGGGATTGAAGCAGTTTATAGTATACTTGCACTTCAAAATAATATGGTGTTTCCAAATTTGAATTTTAAAACCAATATGGAAGAATTTAATTTGACGCCGCAACTTTCACTGAAAGAGAAAGAAATCAATCATGTACTTTCAAATTCATTCGGATTTGGAGGTAATTGTTCCACTTTAATATTTTCTAAAAACTTATGAAAAAGTGCTACATAAACGGGATGGGATGTGTTTCAGCTCAAGATACATTTGAAACTTCTTTCTTAGAATCAGTTGAAATTAATACTACTGAAAATATTCTGTATGCTATCCAACCATCATATAAAGAATTAATTCCACCAGCTGCTTCACGAAGAATGGCTAAAGGAGTTAAGATGGGAATTGCCGCTTCATCAAAAGCTTTAAAAGAAGCTAATTTAGATGTTCCAGACGCAATAATTGTTGGTACAGGAATGGGGTGTATTGAAGATTCTGAAAAGTTTTTAAGTGCTTTAATCACAAATAACGAAGAGTATTTAACACCTACAAATTTTATACAATCGACTCACAATACGGTTGGCGCTCAAATTGCTTTAGGTCAAGGCTGTAAAGGGTATAATTTTACATATGTAAATGGGGCAGTTTCTTTTGAATCGGCATTATTTGATGCAAAATTACAAATTGAGAACAACGAAGAAAATACCATTTTAGTTGGAGCAGTTGATGAAACTTCTGCACATACTATGGAATTATTTAACCTTATTGATGTTTTAAAGAAAGAAGACAACAAGCCATTCTCTGTTTTAAACTCAAACTCTTCAGGTGTTGTGTATAGTGAAGGAGCTACATTTATTACTTTAGAAAATGTTCAAAAAGATAATTCTTACGCGATTTTAGATGATGTTGCCTTCCAAAATGACTTAAATCTTGAAGAAGTAAATTCATTTATTACTGATTTTTTAAATAGAAATCAGGTAAAAATGGATGAAATTGATGCTGTGGTTTTAGGAAATAATGGTGATGTTACTTTCGATAATTATTATTCTTATACAGCTTCATTATTTGCACAAACACCACAAATTTATTACAAACATTTGAGTGGTGAATACAATACTGCTTCAGCATTTGGTTTTTGGGTAGCAGCTTCTGTAATTAAAAATCAAGTTATACCATCAATTGTAAAAATGAATACAATTGAAAAAAACACGTTGTCAAAAGTTTTATTATACAATCAATTTAATGGGAAAGACCATAGTTTAGTGCTTTTATCAAAATGTTAAGACATAAATATTCGGTTATTATATTTTTCATACTTCTAGCATTTTTGTTTTTGATTAAGGCTGGTATACTAACTTATGTTTTATTGTTTTTAGCTTTTTTAGCCATTACATCTTGGGGTGCATTTGATATTAGATTGAATTATTTTTCAAAAAATATTTGTAAAAGCTCAAATACAAATTTGAAAGAAATTGCCCTAACTTTTGACGATGGACCACATGAAAAAACTATTGAAATTTTAGATGTATTATTAAAATATAATGTGAAAGCTACCTTTTTTTGTATTGGTAAACAAATAGAAAAACATCCATCAGTTTTGAAAAGAATTGTGGCTGAAGGACATATAATCGGAAATCATTCGTATTCACATTCTAATTCTAACGGATTTTTTTCCTCAGAGAAAATTGCTTCAGAAATTCAACAAACTGAAGATCTAATTTTTCAACTCGTACATAAAAAAACTAAATTCTACAGGCCGCCATTTGGAGTTACTAATCCGAATATTGCTAAAGCGATAACTAAAACCAAGCAAACGGTAATTGGTTGGAATGTTAGATCGTTAGATACTGTGATTAAAAGTGAAGAAGCCATTTTAAAAAGAATTAAAAAAAGAATACAACCAGGAAGTATTGTGTTATTACATGATACTTCTGATAAAACAGTGAAGGTTTTGGAACAGTTATTGCTATTTTTGCAATCTCAAAAGTATCAAACGAAAACTATAGAAGAATTATTAGAAATATCTGCTTATGAAATCACCACTAATAATAATTTTGCGCAAGCAAATATCAATAAATAAAAAGGTGATAACATATAGACCTATAAAAAATAAATCATACATATATGAAAACTAAACTTTTAGTATTGTTTGTTTTGATTTGTAGCTTTAAATTAAGCTTTCAAGACCAAAAAATGTCGGCTCAAGAAATTGTAAAATTTAAAGAAACTATCGAAAGCCAGGCAAAAACTATTAAAACGATAAAGACTGATTTTACCCAAATTAAACATATGGATTTTCTAACAAAAGACATAGAAAGTTCAGGTAAAATGAGTTTAAAATCGCCAAATATGTTATGTTGGCAATATACAAAGCCTTATCAATACAGCATTATTTTTAAAAATAATAAAGTCTATATTAATGATCAAGGTAAAAAAAGTACTATTGATGCAAAAAGTAAAATTTTCGAAAAAATTAATAAATTGATTATTGGAAGTGTAAGCGGAAATATGTTTGATGATAAAGAATTTGATATTTCTTATTTTAAAAACAAACAATATTATATTGCAAAACTAAATCCTAAAACGGCGACAATTAAAAAAATGATTAAACAAATTGATTTGTATTTTCCACTAAAAGAAAACACGGTTTCTGAAGTGAAATTAATTGAAGCTTCAGGTGATTATACTAAAATTACTTTCAAAAACAAAACACTTAATGCAAAAATTGATGATTCGGTATTTACTAATTAGTGCATTTTTTAGCCTTTTTGTTTCGTGTAAATCCTATCAAATTGCTGATGCTGTTGAGATAGAAAATACTACGGAATCTGTGCAAAATAATTATTTTTCAGATCCTGCAATAGATTATGTTTATAAAACACACATCGAAGTTTATGGTAATGATTTAAGTGGAATTTTTATCGCGAAACGAATCAACGATAGTATTCACAGATTGGTTTTAACTACAGATTTCGGAAACAAATTGTTAGATTTTGAGATTTCTGAAAATAGTTTTAAAGTGAACTTCGTTTTCGATAAACTCGATAAAAAAATAATTATCAATACACTTGAAGATGATTTTAGAACTTTGTTGCAAGTGAATAATAAAGTGTTTAAAAAATATAAAAGAAACCAAGAGATAATTTATCAAACGGATAAAAAACAATATTATTATACTGATTTGATTACAAATGATTTAACGAAAATAATCAAGACAAATCGAAGAAAGGAGAAGGTTATTTTTACATTTAACTCAAAAAAAACTACTTTTGCAGACGAAATTTTAATTCAACATAACAATATCAAATTAAAAATAGAATTTAAACAAATAATTAATTAACCATGAAAAAATCACTTTATTTATTCGCAATTATTTTAGGATGTGTAACTTTTAGTAACGCGCAAGTATCATTTAGACCAGGTATTAGAGG
>CAMLRV010000209.1 GCA_946482495.1 uncultured Flavobacteriia bacterium | reverse complement strand
ATTAGCACATTTTTGCTTTAAATTACATGAAGCTGGAATTGAGTTTAAAGATCATTCACCGGGAAATACGCTTATTAAGAAAAATGCTGAAGGAAATTTCGACTTCTATTTAATTGATTTAAACCGTATGAAATTTCATAATGAAATGGATTTTGATTTAAGAATGAAAAACTTATGCAGATTAACACCATCTGAAGATATGGTGAAAACAATCAGTTATGAGTACGCAAAATGGTATCACAAATCTGAAGAAGAAGTATTCAACTTAATGTGGAAACACACTAATGCATTTTTCACCAAATCTGATAAAAGAAAAGATTTCAAAAAGAAATTAAAATTCTAAAACTATGGTATCAAAAATACTTAACAATAGAAAATTAATCATTTCTATTTGGATTTTATTAGCTTTTGTATCTGCCATTAAGCAATACTTAAGAGGAAATCACAACAATTATCTTATTTTTAAAAACGTTTTTCATCATACTTTAGAGCAGAAATCATTATACGCAACTTATCCTGAATTGTATTTTGACCACAATCATTACGGACCTATTTTTAGTTTATTTATTGCTCCATTTGCTATTTTACCAGATGCTGTCGGAATGGTTTTATGGTGTGTTTTTAATGCCGTAGTTTTAGTTTACGCCATAAGTCAGATTAATTTAGGACCGAATAAAGTCAATTTAATTCTTTGGATTTGCGCACATGAATTCTTGACAGCTATTTTAGGTCAGCAATTCAATCCGATTATGACAAGTATCATAATTTTGTCGTATGTTTTAATTGAAAAAGAAAAAGACATTTGGGCGGCTTGCCTAATTATCCTAGGAACTTTTATCAAATTATACGGAATTGTTGGGTTAGCGTTTTTCTTCTTTTCAAAAAACAAAATCAAATTTATTATCTCGTTAGCTATTTGGTCAGTAATCTTTTTTATACTTCCAATGGTTATTTCTTCTCCAGAATTTATCCTCAATAGTTATTCAGAATGGTTTGCCAGATTAGTTGAAAAAAATAACGAAAATGCCTCTTTAACTTCCATGCAAGACATTTCTGTAATGGGAATGTTTAGAAAAATTTTAAACATGCCACAGCTTTCGAATTTATTATTTTTAGCTCCTGGAATACTTCTTTTTGGATTACCTTATTTGAGATTTAATATGTTTTCGAACAAAAAATTTCAATTGTTATTACTGTCATCGGTATTAATTTTTACTGTTATTTTTAGTTCTGGTTCTGAAAGTCCAACTTATATAATTGCGTTTTGTGGTGTTGCCATTTGGTTTGTCATTCAAGAGAAAAAAACAAAATGGATATGGTTTTTATTCATTTTTGCTATGATTTTAACGAGTTTTTCACCTTCCGATTTGATTCCGAGATTTTTAAGAGAAACATATGTCAGACCATATGCATTAAAAGCCTTACCTTGCATATTAGTTTGGTTTCAAATTACATTTGAGTTACTGACAATAAAAAAAGAAAATAAACAATTAATTGAGCATGAATAAAACTATAGCTATAGTCATCCCATCGTATAACGAAGCAACAAATATTGATGTTTTAGTAAATGCTTTGAATGAAACTGTTATCAATTTAAACTATCATTTTAAATTCGTTTTCGTTGATGATGGCTCGAGTGACAATACAATTGCCATTTTGAAAGAAAAATCAAAATCGCAGTCGAATCTTTTCTTTGTAGAATTATCTCGAAATTTTGGTCACCAAAATGCTTTAAAAGCTGGAATTGATTTGGTTAAAAACGATGCAGATGCCATTATTTCTATGGATGGCGACATGCAACATCCTCCAAAAATTATCCCTCAATTAATTCAAAAATGGGAAGAAGGTTATGAAGTGGTTTATACAATAAGAGAAAACGACAAAAAGCTATCTTATTTTAAAAACAAAACTTCGAATATGTTTTATAGTGTAATGAATAAACTATCTGACATAAAATTCGAACCTGGAACCGCCGATTTCAGGTTAATTGATCAAAAAGTAGCGAAAGTTTTTTCAGATTTCAGTGAAAACGAATTATTCATTCGAGGAATAATCAATTGGGTAGGTTTCAAACAATTCGCGATAAATTACGAACCGAGCGAAAGATTTTCTGGGAAAAGTAAATACACATTTGGCAAAATGATGCGATTTGCCATTCAAGGAATTACATCTTTTAGCACCAAACCACTATCCATGGCTATTATTTTAGGAATAAGTTTATCCGTAATGGCATTTATCTTTTACATTGGTTATGTGTTGTATAGTATTTATTACGGACATGTTATATCTGGATGGGCATCTGTAATTACTACAGTGGTATTTTTCGGAGGTTTAAACCTCGTGGTTTTAGGAATTATTGGTGTGTATATTGGTAAATTATTTATGCAATCTAAAGGAAGACCTAACTATTTAATTAGCAATACTAATTACAAATGATTTTACTAAGTTTCGACATAGAAGAATTTGATATGCCTTTTGAATATGGCAAAAATATTTCATTTGAAAATCAGATTTCAGTTTCAAGAAAAGGAACCACAACTATTTTGGATTTATTACAAAAGCATCAAATAAAAGCGACATTTTTTTCAACAGTAGTTTTTGCAAAAGAAGTTCCCGATTTAATCAAACGAATTATTGATGAAGGTCACGAATTAGCATCGCACACCTATTATCATTCTGATTTTAAAGTTGAACATTTGAAACAATCCAAAGACGCTTTAGAAGAACTTTCTGGAAGTGAAGTCGTTGGATTCCGTATGCCAAGAATGTATCCAGTTGATGAACGTGAAATAGAGAAAGCTGGCTATAAATATAATTCATCTATAAATCCGACTTACTTACCAGGAAGATACAATCATTTTGACAAACCTAGAACCTTTTTCAAATTACATAATGTTTGGCAAATTCCAGCATCTGTGAGTCCGATTATACGATTTCCATTATTTTGGTTATCGTTTCACAATTTACCTATGTGGATTTATCTTTTCTTATCAAAAATTACGTATAAAAAGGACACATATTTGAACATCTATTTTCATCCGTGGGAATTTACTCCTTTAGATAATAAAGAAGCCTATAATTTTCCGGGGTATGTTAGCAAAAATACTGGTGATAAAATGACCGAAAGATTAGACCATTTTATTCAATCTATGAAAGAAAAAAAATATATATTTGGGACTTTCAAAGAATTTTTAGTTGCAAAAAAATTAAAGTAAAACTGTTTGAGTACAATTTCTGTAATAATTACAACCTATAACTCTGAAACTTGGTTAGAAAAAGTTTTGTGGGGTTATGCTGTACAATCATATACCGATTTTGAGCTTATTATTGCAGATGATGGTTCTACTTCAAAAACAAAAGAATTAATAGATCGTTTTAAATCGGAATTTACACATCCAATTATTCACGTTTGGCAAGAAGATAATGGTTTTCAAAAAACTAAAATTTTAAATAAAGCCATTGCAAAATCTACTTCATCCTATATACTTTTTTCTGATGGAGATTGTATACCACGTCAGGATTTTGTAGCCACACATATGAAACATAAGAAAAAAGGTTATTTTTTATCTGGTGGCTATTTTAAATTGAATGATGTAGTTTCAAATTCGATAAGTTTGGAAAATATCAAAAACCAAAGTTGTTTTCAAATAAAATGGCTGTTGAATAATGGATTAAAATTCAATTTTAAACTATCAAAATTGACAAAAAATTTGATTTTTGCTCAGTTTATGAATTGGATTACACCAACAAAGAAAACATTTAACGGACATAATACTTCATGCTTCAAAAAAGATTTAATTGCTGTTAATGGTTTTAATGAAGACATGAAATATGGTGGCTTGGATAGAGAAATTTGAGAGCGACTTTTCAATAATAAAATAAAAAGTAAACAAATTAGATATAGTGCGATTTGCTTACATTTAAATCACGATAGAAGTTATGCCACTAATGATAATTGGATTAACAACAATAACATTAGAAAATTCAACAAACAAAATAATATCATTACCATAAAAAATGGTTTA
>CAMLRV010000208.1 GCA_946482495.1 uncultured Flavobacteriia bacterium | reverse complement strand
GGGGGGGGACAACGATAACAGAAACAAAACAACCCAACCAACCAACAAAAAACATTTGTCTCACGTGTAAAAATTATAAATAATGAAGGCGGTTCCATTCATGAAAGAACATTCGTAAAAAAAGATGGTAGCTTCGTTGCAACGGAAGCAAATGTGCGTAAAATTGAAGGTATAGGATATATTTCGGTTATTCGAGATATTACAGAACGCAAGGAAACGGAAAACAAAATTCTGGAGAATGAAGAACGTTATAAATCAATTATTTCGGTTTCCAATACTGGTGGATGGGAATATCATGAAGACACAGGTTATCTTTGGTGTAGTCCAGAATATTTTTTGATGTTAGGTCGAAAACAAGCGGATTATGATTTTTCAGGTGCGAAAAACCTTAAAGAAACATGGGTAGATCTTCTGCATCCAGAAGATAGAAAAAGAGCCATAAATCATTTTGCAGAATATTTAAAAAATGGTTCTGTAGGAATGTATGAAAGTTACTTCCGAATGTTGCATGTTGATGGCAGTTGGGTTTGGATTTGGTCACGCGGACAAACATTACGTGATGCTCAAGGGAAATTGACACCTTTAACTGTTGGAACACATATTGACATTACAGAAAGAAAAAAAGCAGAAGCGCTTATCAAAGAACAAGCAGATGTTTTTACGGCAATTATCGAAAATGCTAACGAATCAATTGGTTTAGTTTCTCCAGATCAAACTCTCTTGCAATTCAATAAAACGGCCAAAGAAAGAATTAAAAAAAATCGAGGTGTAGAAATTAGTTATGGAACTAAATTAAAAGACTTTTTGTATTTAGATTCTGAAAATAAGTTTTTGTCGATGTTTAATGATGCCTTAGCAGGTAATTCTTCTGAAGCAGAAGTGTCACAGTCGGATGTTCAAGGAAATTTATTTTGGTTAAGAACAAGAATGTATCCCGTTTATGATACAATGAAGGAATTAATTGGAGTGGCTATTCTTACAGAAAACATTACAGAAAGAAAAGGATTGGAATCGGAAAGGCAAAAAATCCTCGAAGAAATGATGCAAAGAAACCGAAATTTAGAACAATTTACTTATATCGTTTCTCATAATCTTCGTGTTCCGGTTGCCAACATCATAGGTATTTGTGATTATATACAAACAACAGAAATGGAATCGGATGAAAGAGAAGAAATGAACGAAGGACTTAGAATATCTGCACACAAATTAGATGGAGTGATTAAAGATTTAAATAGTATACTGCAATTAAAAAGTGAAATTACAGAGAAGAAAGAAACGGTAAGGTTTGCAGATTTAATAAACAACATCAAAATAAGTTTCGTAAATTTGATAGAGAAAGAAGAAGTTACTTTTATTACCGATTTTAAGGCCGCTGAGGAAATAAAAACAATTAAAAGTTATATGCATAGTGTTTTTTACAATTTGATTTCTAATAGTATTAAATACAAACGTCCAGACGTTCCACCAGTAATTGAAATTAGAAGCGAGTTAATAGAAGATAGGCTTGAAATTACTTATAAAGACAACGGATTGGGAATTGATCTGGAGAAAAAAGGCGATTTAGTATTCGGATTATACAAAAAATTCCATACACATGCAGAAGGAAAAGGAATGGGATTGTTTATGGTAAAAACTCAGGTGGAAACTCTTGGTGGATCTATCTCTATAAAAAGTGAAATAGATGAGGGAATAGAGTTTACAATTAAATTTGAAATTGAAAAAGAGAATTAAATAAAGTTGTTATGATTTACGATTATAAAAGTTTTATCGTGATTGACGACGATCCGATTAACAATTTGATATGCACGAAGAACATTAAAAAAAGTGTTCAAGATGCTGATGTGATTACTTTCACCGAAGCCAAAATTGGACTTAATTATATTAAATCAACTTTTAGCTTGCCCAATGTTGGGAACGCCATTCTTTTTTTAGACATCAATATGCCTACGATGTCGGGTTGGGAATTTATGGAAGAATTTCACCATGTGAATTCAGAAATAAAAGATCATGTTTCTATTTATATATTATCTTCTTCTGTGAGTGAAGTAGATAAACAAAAAGCAAAAGTTGATCCAGATATTTTAGATTATTTAGAAAAACCTTTAATGACTGACACGTTAAAAATGATTCATTAATCATTTTACTAAGTTTAGTATAAAAAAAATCCCGAACAATTGTTCGGGATTTTTGTATAGAAGAAAATTGAATTATTTTTTCTTTTTTGCTCCTTTTTCTGCTTTTGCAGCTTCTTGAGCAGCTTTCATAGCCGCACGAGAAATTCTTACTTGACAAACAACAGTGTTGTCTGGGTGTAAAATTTTGTACTCAGGTGCTCCTAATTTAGTAACGTATAATTTGTTACCCATTTCTAATTCAGAAATGTTTGCTTCAACGAAGTCTGGTAAGTTAGCAGGTAAAGCTCTAACTTTTAATTTACGTTGGTTTAAACGTAAAACCCCTCCTAATAAAACTCCTGGAGATGTTCCAGTAATTTTAACAGGTACTTCCATTGTAATTTCTTTTGCAGCATCTAGATTATAGAAATCTACGTGTAAAATTTTGTCAGAAACTGGGTGAAATTGGATATCTTGTAAGATACCGTCAAATTTCTTTCCACCTTCTAATTCAATTACTACAGTGTGCGCTTCTGGAGTGTAAACTAAACCTTTAAATGCTCTTTCTTCAGCACTAAAATGTACTGGATTTTCCCCTCCGTAAATAACGCAAGGAACCATTCCAGCATTACGTAGGGCTTTAGTAGCTACTTTACCCACGCTTTCTCTTTGTGATCCTTTGATCGTAATTGATTTCATTTGAAATAAATTAAAATTAATAAAAATAAATTGGTTAGTGGTTTAAAGGAATGAACATCTTCAAACCAGCTAACATTACATTAAAAACTTCCCACTGATGGAAGTGTTGTTCTGAACCATATGCATTACTTCTGCAAATAATGGTGCACAGCTCACAACTTTTATTTTCTTAGATTCTCTCTTTAACGGAATAGAATCTGTTACAATTAACTCTTCTAATTTTGAGTTTTCAATTTTTTCGTACGCTTCACCAGATAAAATAGGGTGTGTACAAATAGCTCTAACACTCAATGCGCCTTTTTCAATCATTACATCAGCGGCTTTTGCTAATGTACCTCCAGTATCGATCATGTCATCTACCAGAATTACGTTTCTTCCTTTTACTTCTCCGATTAATTCCATGGTATCAATTACATTCGCCTGTTTACGTTGTTTGTAACAAATTACCACATCAGATTCTAAAAATTTAGAATACGCATAGGCTCTTTTAGAACCTCCCATGTCTGGTGATGCAATTGTTAAGTTTTCTAAACCTAAACTTTTTACATATGGTAAAAAGATAGTTGAAGCAAACAAGTGATCTACCGGTTTTTCAAAGAACCCCTGAATTTGATCTGCATGTAAATCCATGGTCATAATTCTTGTTGCTCCTGCTGTTTCTAATAATTTTGCTACCAATTTTGCTCCAATCGGCACTCTTGGTTTGTCTTTTCTGTCTTGTCTTGCCCATCCAAAATATGGGATCACCGCTGTTATATGTCTGGCAGATGCTCTTTTTGCTGCATCAATCATTAATAACAATTCCATTAAATTATCTGCGCTTGGAAAAGTGGAACACACTAAAAATACGCGAAGGCCTCTAATTGATTCTTCAAACGATGGTTGAAATTCACCATCACTGTATTTTGAGAATGTTACTTTACCTAGTGGCACGCCATATTTACTGGCAATTTCTTCCGCTAGATACACACTTTGCGAACAGGCAAATATTTTTGCTTCGGGCTCGTTGTATGACATTTTAATTTGTTGTTACGTAGTTAGTTAGATGTGTGTCGATATAATCGGGTGCAAAGGTAAAAATAAAATCGGACTCTGAAAGTAAAATTTTAAGTATTTTTCCATTGAAATTAGAAAGTTTACTTATATTTGCACACACTTAAGCCCGGATGGCGGAATTGGTAGACGCGCACGACTCAAACTCGTGTACTTAGG
>CAMLRV010000207.1 GCA_946482495.1 uncultured Flavobacteriia bacterium | reverse complement strand
TTAGAAGACGATGTGTACATTCCGTTTATCAATTTGAATCATGCTTTAGACGGTGATAAAGTAAAATGTTATGTGTATAACAGAAGAAGTAGCCGTAAACCAGAAGCAGAAGTGTTGGAAATTTTAGAAAGAGCTAAAACTGAATTTGTAGGTGTAATTGATGTGCAGAAAAATTTTGCTTTCGTAACCACAACAAACGCTAAAATGTATACGGATATTTTTATTCCAAAAAATGAAATATTTGATGCAGAACACGGTGATGTGGTTTTAGTTAAAATGGTAGATTGGCCTAAAAAAGCCGATTCTCCTTTTGGAAAAGTAGTGAAAGTTTTAGGAAAACCTGGAGAACACAATACAGAAATTCACGCTATTTTAGCGGAATACGGATTACCATATGATTTTCCTATCGAAGTAGAAACCTATGCAAATCAAATTGATACTTCTATAACAGAAGAGGAAATTGCGAAAAGAAAAGACATGCGTCAAGTTTTAACTTTTACCATCGATCCAAAAGATGCCAAAGATTTTGATGATGCTTTATCGTTTCAAGTTTTACCCAATGGAATGTATGAAATTGGTGTGCATATTGCAGATGTGTCTCACTATTTAAAAGAAGGAACTATTTTAGATGATGAAGCTTATAACAGAGCCACTTCTGTATATTTAGTGGACCGAGTTGTTCCTATGTTACCAGAAGTTTTATCCAATTTTGCTTGTTCACTTCGTCCACATGAAGAAAAATATACATTTTCAGCTATTTTTCAATTGAATGATAAAGCAGATATTATTGATTCGTGGTTTGGAAGAACTGTAATTTATTCGGATCAACGATTTGCTTATGAAGAAGCGCAAGAAATTATTGAAACCAAATCAGATATAATTCCTTCTCATGTTTCTTTAACAGGAAAAGAATATCATGTTCCTAAACCAATTGTGGATGCGACATTAAAAATGGATGATTTAGCTAAAATTCTTCGTAGAAAAAGAATGAATGCTGGTGCGATTTCGTTTGATAAAGTGGAAGTTAAATTTCATTTGAATAATCAAGCGGAACCAGTTGGTGTGTATTTCAAACAAAGTAAAGATGCCAATCATTTGATTGAAGAATTTATGTTATTAGCTAATAGAAAAGTTGCTGAATTTATTGGAAAACAAAAGAAAACATTTGTATATAGAATACACGATGAACCAAATGAAGATAAATTATATGGTTTACAAAATGTTATTTCTAAGTTTGGATATTCGTTAAATTTAAAATCAAAAGAAAGTGTTTCTTCATCTTTGAATAAATTATTAGAAGATGTTCAAGGTAAAAAAGAACAAAATATGGTGGATACGCTTACTATACGTTGTATGAGTAAAGCAGCATATTCTACAAATAATATTGGACATTACGGATTGGCTTTTGATTATTATAGTCATTTTACCTCACCAATTCGACGTTATCCTGATGTTATGGCACACCGTTTGTTACAATATTATTTAGATGGTGGAAAAAGTGTGAGCGAAGAAGTGTATGAAGAAAAATGTATACATTCTTCAGATATGGAAAGTTTAGCCGCTCAAGCAGAAAGAGATTCTATCAAATACATGCAAGTGAAATACATGCAAGACCATAAAGATCAAGAATTTTTAGGTGTAATTTCTGGTGTAACCGAATGGGGAATTTACGTAGAAATTATTGAAAACAAATGTGAAGGAATGGTACGTATTAGAGAAATTAAAGATGATTATTACACGTTTGATGATAAACAATATGCCTTAGTTGGTGAAGTTTCTAAGAATTTAATACAATTAGGTGATGAAGTTTACGTTAAAGTAAAGAATGCTGATTTAGTAAAAAAACAATTGGATTTTCATTTTATTAGAGAAAATAAATAACAGTGTTCAGTTTACAGTTTTTAGTAAGCAGTTAAAATAATATAAAAATACAAAGTTGTTATTCTGTCTCGTTTTTTTAACGAGATCAGAATCTAAATTTATGAAAGCAATAGAATTTATAAAAAGGAATATTTCGGTATTAAATACTTTTAGTTTTTTATTTTTAGGAATGTTTATTATTCATTTATGTATTGATGATTTTAATGATAGACATATGATGGGAATATTTTTATCAATTTTTTTATTTTTAATATTTTCTCTCTCATTCATTATCCATTTAGTAATTAAAAATTCATTTAAATCAAGGTTAAATAGTAATATTACAGAAGCTATTTTCGTTATTACTTTAGTAGCTCTATTTTATTTTAAAATTTATAAATTATCATGAAAAAAATCATTTATTCCTTATTATTCTTAAGCACAATTTCTTTCGCACAAACAGAAAAAAGTGTAGGCGATTTTAATAAAGTAACGTCTTTTGACCAAATTGATGTGTTGCTTCTTCCTGGAACAGAAAACAAAGTTATTTTAAAAGGAACCAATTCGGAAGAAGTAGAATTAGTCAACAATAATGGCGAATTAAAATTACGTTTACCATTAGGAAAAATGTTAAAAGGTGATGATATTTCTGCTACTGTGTATTTTAAAAAATTAGATGCAGTAGAAGCGAATGAAGGAAGCAGAATATCTTCAGAAAAAGAAATTAAAGCCATCGGTTTTGATATCATTACCAAAGAAGGTTCTGAAGTAGTTTTGAAAAACTTACATGCTGATAAATTAACTGTTCGTTGTGGTGCTGGTAGTATTGTTACTATAAAAGGAAATGTAAAAAATCAAGATGTTGTATCTAATTCTGGAGCTAAATATGACGGAGAATATTGTACTACTGAACAAACCGTAGTGACTGTAAACGCAGGTGGTTTAGCTAATGTAAATGCCACTAATTTAGTTGATGCAAAAACAAGAGCTGGTGGAACAATTACTATTTTCGGGAAACCAAAACAAATCAATCAGAAAACAGTTGCTGGAGGAAAAATAGTTCAAGCAAAATAATATTATTGAAAAAATATAGAATAATAAGATTATTCATAAAAACCTATAAGTTTATTCTTGTAGGTTTTTTTATTTAATTTTTACTAACTTCGTACAACAAACTTCAAATTTAGAACATTTACATGATTCAAGATATTTTATCAGCCATTCCTTGGGGATTTTTATTAGCCATTTCTATTGGACCAGGATTTTTTGTACTAATAGAAACTAGTATTACCAAAGGATTTAAAGCTGCTTTTACGTTAGATTGTGGAATTGTTTTTAGTGATATTGTATTTATTACAATTGCATATTATGCTTCAAATCAAATCTTAGCACAATTTAAAGATAATCCGAATTTATATATAATTGGTGGCTTAATCATGTCGGTTTATGGTTTGATTTCTTACATACAATTGAAGAAAAAATTTAATGTTGATGAAGAAAAAGATATTGATGATATTCCTAAAAATAACTATTTAGGCTTATTTTTTAAAGGTTTCTTTTTAAACATTATTAACATCGGAATTTTAGGTTTTTGGATGATGGTTTTAATTACGCAAGGTCCACGCTTACAAATGGATCCGTTTAGAGTTTTCTTATTTTTTACTTCAACTTTAGTATTTTATTTAGGTTTTGATGTGGTAAAAATCATTTTATCTAAACAATTAAAACACCGATTAACACCAATAAATATCTATAAAATTAAAAGAGTAATTAGTTTTGTCTTAATCATTTTTGGTGTTTTCTTTTTATTACAAGGTATTTTCCCTGGAATAAAAGATAAAGTAACTAACAAGATAGAACATTCAGCAGAATAAATTGTCTATGAAAAAACTATTTCTATTCTTTTTTTTGACTTCTTTTTATAGTTTTTCACAAGATAGTTTACAAACCACTATTAGTAAAGTACAAATAAAATCAGATAATATTTTATTTAGAGGAATAGAAAATGAAATTTTTATAAATGTACCTAATCCTGAAACTTTAGTGGCTTCAACTGTAGGTTTAAAAATTAGAAATGGAAGGTTTTTTATTGCTCCAACTTCTGGAACGGAATTAAAACTAAATCTTACTTTTAAAAATAGTGATGGAAAATTAGTAACTGAATATCATTATTTTAAAATTAATAATTTTGACGGAAATTATAATAATATAAAATTGTATTC
>CAMLRV010000206.1 GCA_946482495.1 uncultured Flavobacteriia bacterium | reverse complement strand
TAGCTTGGCTAATATTTATAGGTTTATCAATAGAAGCAGGTGCACTTATTGTAAATTTTATTTTCAGTCTGTTTAATCCTGAAGTTCTCCAAAATCTGTATCAAAAATTAGATTTGTCTGAAATGTATAAAGCTAGCAAAATGGCTTTTTTCGGAATCTATTCCTTTATTCTAACCATTTCCATTCTGAAAGCTGTGTTATTTTACATCGTTATCAGACTGATGTACAAAATGGATTTAACGAAACCATTCACTACGTTTGTTTCTAAACAAATTTTGCAAATAAGTTATTACACAATTGCAATTGGATTGTTTAGTCACATTGCCAGACAATTAACTAAAAGTTTAATGCATCATGGCTTTGTTACCAGTAATTTGAACCAATTTTGGGCAGATAGTCAAGCTTTTATTTTAATGGGAGCTGTGATTTACATTATTGCGATTATTTTCAAAAAAGGAATTGAATTACAAGAAGAAAACGATTTAACTGTATAAATTATGGCGATAGTTGTAAATTTAGACGTGATGATGGCAAAAAGAAAAATGTCGCTAAACGAACTTTCTGAAAAAGTTGATTTGACATTAGCCAACCTATCCATTTTAAAAACAGGAAAAGCAAAAGCAATTCGTTTTAGTACGTTAGAAGCTATTTGCAAAGTACTAGAGTGTCAGCCAG
This sequence comes from uncultured Flavobacteriia bacterium, assembly GCA_946482495.1. The sequence goes on along the minus strand of CAMLRV010000206.1, from coordinate 3,418 downwards.
GAGACATTTTGGAATATACTGAGTAACTCTTCAACTCCGCTCAGGATGACAAAAAAAATCCCGAAACATAATTGCTTCGGGATTTTATATTTTATAAACTTAAACTATTTCTTATTTACGAAATTCAAAATAGGTTTCAGTTGTTCCATATCGATATTTGATTTTTGAAGAATACTAAAAAATTGCATCGCATCTTCAGGTTTCATATCATTTCCTAAAACACGGATTACGGTAAAACCTAAATCCTTTTGATTACCGAATAAAACCAATTCATCAATTTCTTTATTATCACCTACTAACATAATAGAAGCATTATGCCCTACTCCATTTAGCTTAATTAATGGTTGAAAAGTAGTATCTTTTAAAATCTCTTTTACTTCTTTTACTTCTTTAGTATACTGAGCGCTGTTTTTATCATCTTTTTTAAAAGCCAACACATTCACTTTATCAAATGATTCTAGTGCTTTTTTCTCTGAAGCAGACAATTTATTTTCATTAATATTTAAAATCGATGAAGAAATATCCATGGTCATAAATTCTTTTTTATCACCACTTTTAACGAAATATTTCTGCAAAGATGGTTCATCTTTACAACTCATCATTAATATCACCGAAGCAAATACGATTAACTTTTTCATCATTCTTATTTTGAAATTTTATTAATAACATCCGCTCCTGGAATGTTCAGTTTTTTCACAATTAGCGCCACTTCACTCAAAGGAAAATCTCCTTTAATGTTTAATACAGAAGTTTTTACACCATTAAAATCGCCGTTTACCACAACTAAAACTTCTTTCACATTAGTTTGATTGGCATCGGTTTTCCCGAAAACTTTAATCACATTTCCATCTTGAGTTGTAGTGGTAATGGATTCTAACGGATTTGCTTTTAAATAACTTGAAACAGCGCCATTTAAATCACCACTCAATTTTGATTGAGAAGTATAAACCGCCTGTAAATTGTCTAATTTTTTAAGCAAGTTCATGTATTGTTGCATTTCTTTATCTTTTGCATCAACTTTAACTTTACTCATCATTTCGAACATTTTTTTCGAAACTACAATGCTTTCCACTCCTTCTTTATCTTCTAATTTATCAAAAGCATTTTGTGAAAACGCTAAAGAAGAAACCATCAATGCTACGTATACAATAATTTTTTTCATGTTTAATATTTTTTTTTAATTGTCTATCAAAATCTATTCCAAAGATAAGACAATAGTTTTTTCAATTTGTTACACAAAAAAAGGATTTAAAGTAAAACCTTAAATCCTTTTCAAAACATAACTTTAAAATTATCCTTTATAGTTTTAGAATTTTAAATTCAATCCTACTTTATAGTTTCTTCCTTTTGAAGTAAATCCTGCTGTTTCAACAAAATCTTCATTTAAAAGGTTTTGCACTGCTGCAAATAAACTGATGTTATTTGAAACTTTTACACTTACATTTGTATGAACTAATTGATAAGCAGGAATTTGTGCATTAACTGTGGCATAAGTCATACTGTCAAAATAAGCTACATTTCTTTGGTTGATGTATTGGTATTGTACATTCCAAGAAACATTTTTAGTGATTTCAACAGCTAAGTTAGCATTTGCTCTATGTTTTGCAACAAATCTAGCGATAGCTTCATCATTTTCAACAAATGTATAGTTTCCACTTACAGCAACTTTTTCAATTGGTTTGATTGTTAAACTAGTTTCAAAACCTTTAGTTTTATTGATTCCTTCAACATTTATATATTGCCCCCAAGGTGGACTCATTAAACTTCCAAAAATAATTGAGTTATCTTGTTCTTTATAAAAAGCAGCTCCTGTAAAAATTATTTTTTTGTTTAAGAATTGTTTTTCAATACCTAACTCTGTAGAAAGGTTTTCTTGTGGAGTTAATGCTAAATTTCCATAAGGAGAATATACTTGATATAATGTTGGAGAAACTACGGCACCACCACCAATAGAACCAAATACTTTTAATCCAAATTTGTTAATAGAATATGAAGGGTTGAAATTCCAAATAAAGTACTCATTATATACACTGTGTTTGTGGTATCGTGCTCCAGCATTTAAGTTTAATCCGAATTTAGTTTCATAAACCGCAGTTAAATAAGGATCCACAACATTATATTTGGCTAAATTTCCTGTGATATCTCCGTAAGGTGTAAATTGGTTCATATCAAAAAATTGAAACTGAACTCCAGTAACTAAGTAAAGTGAACTTAAAACATTATATTTATTAAAAGCATCTACGTTTACATTTCTTGATTTGTAAAGTGAATTTGAAGTTCCAGACCACATACTATAAGAAGTAAAATTTCTTTCTAAAATTCCGAATGAAGAATTGATTTTAAATTCACCTTTATTGTATTTGTAAGATGGAGAAAAACCACCTCTAAACTGCTCACTTTCGAAGTTATTAATTAGATTATCCGCGAACGCACCATCATCGTAAGTCGATTTTAATTTGTCATAATTTGCAAAGAAATCTAACTTTAATTTGTTGTTCACTTTTACTCCAAATTGTTGGTTTAAGTTTAATCTTGAGAAAATATCATCTTCAAAATCAACACCTGCTGCTTCACTTAAACCTTTAGCTTCTGTGCTGTTTAAAGAAGTTAAAAAAGAAACTTTTCCATTCGATCCATTGATCGAGAAACCTTGATTTGCTTCTTTTCCATATAATTCATGGTTTTCTGTAGTATTTTGAGTTCCTAAATTAAAATAAGCAGTTCCAGAAATTTTATTTTTATCAGCTTTTTTCAATGTAATATTGATTACAGCCGCCGCCGCATTTGGACCATATAAAACTGTTGAAGCACCTTTTAAAATTTCAATACTTTCCACTTGATCAACAGGCAATAAACGCAAATCGTAAGTTGAAGAAATACTTGAAGCATCTACAACAGGGTTTCCATCAATTAAAATTAAAACCTGATTAGTACTTCCACCTCGTACAAATAAATCTAAATTTTTCCCTGTACTTCCTTGATTACCCACAATCTCAACTCCAGATAATTGACTTAATACTGTCGCAACACTTTGTCCTTTTCTTTGCTCTAAATCTTTTTGCGTAATTTTCTCGATACTTCTACCGATTTTGCTTTGTCGTGTGCAAATTTCGTATCAGAAATTACTACTTCTTGAATAGTTTTTGTTGAATCTTGTTCTTGTGCAATTGCAAAAGATGTCACTAGCGTAAAAAACGCAGCTAGTTTAATGAAATTCATTTTCATTTTTATTTTTTAAATTAAATAAATAGGAAAAAAGCATAGAATTACCCATACCCAAACTTTTTTTCCCGAAAGCTTGATATAAAATGAATGTAGGCAGGTCTCCTGGCTTGCGTATTATTGTTTTCCTTCCCATTCTGAAATTTCAGAGCAGTGGATTTGTAGTTAACAATAACCTAATTAGCATACAGTTGCG
>CAMLRV010000205.1 GCA_946482495.1 uncultured Flavobacteriia bacterium | reverse complement strand
GAATTATATGATTGGTTTTTAAATCAGATTTATGATGAAACTAAAGTGCGTCCGAAACAAAGAGAATTCGCTCGTAGAAATTTATCTCACACCGTAGTTTCGAAACGTAAATTATTACAATTAGTGGAGGAAAAACACGTTACAGGTTGGGATGATCCTCGTATGAGTACCATTTCTGGAATGAGAAGACGTGGAATAACTGCAGCTGCTATCCGTAATTTTGCTAAAACTATTGGTATTGCAAAACGTACGAATTTAATTGATGTTTCTTTGTTAGATTTCTGTATTCGTGAAGATTTAAACAAAGTTGCACCACGTGTTATGGCAGTTTTAAATCCGATTAAATTAGTCATTACGAATTATCCTGAAGGAAAAGAAGAATGGTTACAAGCAGAAAATAATCCGGAAGAAGAAGTAATGACGTATAGAGAAGTACCTTTTTCTAAAGAATTATATATCGAAAGAGAAGATTTTCAAGAAGAAGCGCATAAGAAATTTTTCCGTTTGACTTTAGGAACTGAAGTGCGTTTGAAAAATGCCTATATCATTAAAGGTGAATCAGTTGTAAAAGATGCGGATGGTAATATTACAGAAATTCACTGTACGTATGATGTAGATTCTAAATCTGGAAGTGGAACAGAAGCAAGTAATAGAAAAGTTAAAGGTGTAATTCACTGGGTTTCTATTGCGCATGCCAAAGAAGCTGAAGTTAGAGTTTACGATCGTTTATTTACGCACGAAAGTCCGGATGGAAATAAAGAAATTGATTTTAAAGAGTTTATCAATCCGAATTCATTAGAAGTGATTACAGGATATGTAGAACCAAGTTTACAAACGTCTAAAGAATTAGATCATTTTCAGTTTCAACGTTTAGGTTATTTCTGTGTAGATAGAGATTCTTCTGCTGAAAAATTAGTTTTCAATAAAACAGTTGGTTTAAGAGATACTTGGGCTAAAGTTGAAAACAAAGAATAACATATAATAATAAAAATGCGCTACTCAGCGCATTTTTTAATTTAATTTAATATGGCTGTTATCTTAAATTTATCTTTAAGAAGTGGTGCAAATTGCATTATCCCATCCGATAAAAGATGGATTTAAATTCAAATAATAATCTTTCCTCTGATTTGTATACCTTTTAGTATACTGATTTATTAGTGTTTTTTATCGTGTTGACAATACATTTGCCAACGAATTAAAAAAACACAAATAAATGAAAAACAAAATTACTTTACTTTTATTACTAATCGCATTTCAAATGAATGCGCAATGTTGGAAATCTATTTCAGCAGGAACAACACATACTGTTGGGGTTAAAATGGATGGGACTTTATGGACTTGGGGAAATAATAGTTCAGGACAATTAGGATTAGGAAATACAACAAATAAAACAACTCCAACTCAGGTAGGAACAGCAACCGATTGGGAAACTGTTAGTGCAGGTTATAGCACTTCTTTCGCTATAAAAATAAACGGAACTTTATGGGCTTGGGGAAGTAATTCTTCTGGTCGTTTAGGTGATGGGACAACCGTTAATAAATTGAGCCCTGTTCAAATTGGCACAGCAACAGATTGGGTTTCTGTTGATACTAAAAACCACACACTTGCCATTAAGTCTAATGGCACATTATGGTCGTGGGGATATAATTCAAGTGGTGAATTAGGCAATGGAACCCAATCAAATACTGTTTATAGATTAACGCCAGGTCAAGTGGGTTCTGATACCAATTGGCAGGCTGCTTCAGTAGGCTCGAGTTTGTCTGTAGCTTTAAAAACAGATGGGACTTTATGGGCTTGGGGTACTAATGGTTCTGGTCAAATTGGAAATGGAAATTATGCTACCCAACTTTTACCTGTTCAAGTAGGTACGGCGACAGATTGGCAAAAAATATCAGCAGGAAATGATTTTGTACTTGCGATAAAAACTAATGGGACTTTATGGTCTTGGGGAGAAAACGGTAATGGTCAATTAGGATTAGGAAATTCTACAGATATAAATATTCCTACACAAGTTGGTTCTGGTATAGATTGGAATAAAATCTCTGCAACTACATCACACAGTCAGGCTATTAAAATGGACGGTACTTTATGGACTTGGGGAAATAATATTTATTATCAAATTGGTAATGGTAATACAACACAACAAAATTCTCCAATTCAAATAGGTAGTGCAACTGATTGGTTTTCGGTTGTATCGAGAGGTCAATTGTCTGTAGCTTTAAAAAATGATAAAAGCATGTTTGGTTGGGGTTATAATGGATCTGGTCAATTAGGAGACGGTACTACAATAAACAGAACTACACCAACAGGAATAGCTTGTCCAACAGTACTTTATGCGGAGAGTTTTACTTCATCAACTTTTTCAATTTACCCTAATCCAACAAGTGATTTTCTTAATTTAAATAATGATTTAGGACTAACAATTGATTCTATTTCAATTATCGATTTAACTGGAAAAAAAGTATTTGAACAAAAAGATGATAATGCTTCAATTAATGTACAACACTTAGAAAGCGGAATATATATAGTTCAAATTATTTCTGAAGGAAATAACTATCAATATAAATTTATTAAAGAATAATGATTTTGTTTAGTGATTGTGTTTTTGACTAAGTTTCAAAATTGTGGTTATTTTTGATTCTCTACTACATTGTCAAAATGCAATTGTGTTTTTAAACCTACAAGAATTTCTTGTAGGTTTTTTATTTTGTAAAAACAAACAAACAATAATTAATAGTAATTTATATTTTTATTTTAATTGATATAATTTATTATTTTTAAAAACTATTATTTTTTCATTTTACATAAATAAAAACTTAAAAAAACGACTTTCATAATTTAATTTTAAATAAAAAATTTTTTTTATGAATGTGTTTTTACGATTCTGTATTAGAAAAGCTCTTAAATCGCTTTATTTTAATTTTTGGCCTAAAAAGCAGATTTCAAAATTCAAAATTTATAAAATTTAACAATAATTGATTTTTCATCACTTTTGGTTATAAAAAAACCATCAATTCGAAATTGATGGTTTTGAATTTATTTTGAATTCAAAATAAAAATTAAGAAGTTGTATCACTCGGATTATAATCCGTTGAAGTATGATCCCCACTTTTCTTAATTCGTTTTGGTTGTGTTTTCATTTGTTCACCAATTATACCAGAAGCTGTAAAACTTGTAACCATGGTATTTAACATATCACTTGCTGCTTGTGGCGAATTAGGTAATAAAATTAAATTTGAATTGGTATCTGCACCAATAGCTTGTAAAGTATCGTAATGTTGTGTAATTACAATTAACGCTGATGCTTCTTGAGAATTAATTCCAACTTCATTTAAAACTTCCACACTTTCTACTAATCCACGAGCAATTTCTCTACGTTGATCTGCAATACCTTGACCTTGTAATTTTTTACTTTCCGCTTCTGCTTTGGCTTTAGCAACAATTCTAATTCGTTGTGCTTCCGATTCAAACATAGCTGCTGTTTTTTCTCTTTCTGCAGCATTAATACGATTCATCGCATTTTTTACTTGAATATCTGGATCAATATCAGTTACTAAAGTATTAATGATATCATATCCATAAGTGGTCATAGCTTCGTTTAACTCACGTTTTACGGCTACAGCAATATCATCTTTTCTTACGAAAACATCATCTAAAATTAATTTTGGAACTTCGGCACGAACTACATCAAATACATAAGCTGTAATTTGATCGTGTGGATATTCTAATTTATAAAATGCTTCATACACATGTTCTTGAATTACTTTAAACTGAACCGAAACTTTCATTTTAATAAAAACGTTGTCTTTTGTTTGTGTTTCAATAATAACGTCTAATTGCTGAATTCTTAAGTTTACACGTCCAGCAATTCTGTCAATAACAGGAATTTTTAGTTGTAAACCAGAATTTCTAATATTTGTAAATTTTCCGAATCGCTCAATTACTACTGCTGTTTGTTGTTTAACTGTAAAAAAAGAACTTAAAAAAATAAATAATCCTACAACTAGGATAATGATTAAAAATGGTGACATAGTGAATAATTTTTTAGTTATTCTAGTTATACGTTTGTTTTTGTTAAAAGTTACATTAATAAAATA
>CAMLRV010000204.1 GCA_946482495.1 uncultured Flavobacteriia bacterium | reverse complement strand
AACTATTATTTTCTAATTAAAAATACCGAAGAAACTCCAGCTTCAATTCTGCTATTTATTGGCATTGCATCTCCAGTGCTAGATGGTAAAGTGAAAGTTAATACTTTTCCACCTTCATTTAATCGTTCTGCTATATATATATATAGTCAGTAACATGATCATATGCTACATCTACTGGATTTCCTAATTTAGAATTTGGACCATAAATTCTAACTTGATTTGTTATAGCAATTGTTCCCATGTTTGCTGTCGCAGCTATTTTAGATGAAAAGTCATTAATAATAATAATTCCACCGTCAATATCAGAAGCGGCACTACCTACATCAGTTAAAATCATTCTGTTATCTATAGCAGAAAATGTAATTCCATGTGTTCTAATTAATCCTTCAATAGTAACTCTCTTAGTCGGAGTAATGTTACCTGTTGGATTAGAGAAGAAATTTTCAAAAACAACTAAATCACTAGATAAATCTGCAACTGCATATAAAGTTGTTCCTTCAATATGAATTCCCCATGTTTTAAAATTTACTGTATATGAATTTAATAAGGTAAAACCAGTACTTGTTTTTTGATAAACAATAAGTTTATTTGTATTTCCATTTGCAGTATTTTGATCTTGAGTAACGATAATTTTATCACCTGAAACTGCAATTTCTCTTGGATTGTTAAAATCTGTATTATTTGTAGAAGACTGTAAAAGTAAAACATCAGTATTGTTAGCTACCGAGCTATTTAAACCTTTATATAATTGTAATGTATTGTTAGTTCTAGACGCTAACATAAGTTCGTCTGTTTCACTATCAAAATAAGCACCATCTGCATCTAAACCATTAACAGTTAATGAACTTGCAGTTGTAGTTGATTTCAAAAGATCTGTAAAAGATACTTTCCCAGAAGTATTACTAGTTGTTACTAGTTTTAATTCTGAATTTGCAGTTGGTGTCATTGTTGTTTCATCATCATTTGAACATGAATTTAAAAACAATGCAAATGAGGAAATTGTTAGAATAAATCGTTTCATAGTATAAATTTTTTAAGTTATTTTTATATATACGAAAAAATTTATACTATGGTTTTAAATTAGTTAAAAACTATTTTCTGGAACTTTACCTTTTATATTTTTGAATAAACTTTCTAAATATTCTGAATCTTTTTCATAATCATTAGTAATTGAAAATGGTTTAAAAACGATTACTTGTTTGTTTTCATAATCAAATGCTATAGGAATAATTGGCACATTCGCTTTCTGAGCAATATAATAGTAGCCCGATTTCCATTCTGTAACTTTCTTTCTAGTTCCTTCTGGCGATAAAGCTAAGCGAAATGTTTCTTTCGTTTCAAATATTTTTGCGATAGATTCTACTTTCTTTTCTGTTTTTTGACGATTTAAAGCGGTACCACCAACCCATTTTAAATAGATTCCTAATGGAAATTTGAACAATTCTTTTTTGGCTAAGAAATTGATTTCCAATGGAAAAGTACCTCTAAAAAGTATACCAACAAAAAAATCGAGCCAACTCGTATGTGGCACAACAATCATCACACATTTTTTAATATTACTATCAAAAGTTCCCGTAACTTTCCATCCTAATAATTTAAAAAATATAAATCGGTATATTATTCGCTTCATGCTTGTAAATTTGGACCGCAAAAATAGTATATTTACTTAAATAACAGCGAAATGATTAAAAAAATACTGAGTTACCTTTATCCGATAACAATTTACAATAAAACTTCAAATATTAGTAAATCGCTAGAAGTAACTTTGTATAATGGTAAAATCATGTTGAATACCAAAAACACCAATTATTCTTTTGGAAGTTTGCAAATGGTTTTAAAGAAAGGACTTTTAACTATTGGTAAAGCCGAAATTAGTAAAATGAATTCCATCCTAATTTTAGGAGTTGCTGGCGGAAGTGTGGTACAAACGTTGGTAAAAGATTTTTCATATACCAATTCTATTGTTGGTGTCGAATTAGATGCTGAAGTTATTGAAATTGCTAATTCTTATTTTGGTTTAGATAAAATTAATAATTTCAAATGTTATATTGAAGATGCCGAAAAATTTGTTTCTACACATAATGAAACGTATGATTTAATTATCATTGATATTTTTAAAGATACCGAAATGCCAGAATTTTTATTTTACGAAAGTTTCATTACTAATGTAAAAGAATTACTTCAAGTAAAAGGCTACATTATCTTTAATACAATGCTTTTAGATAAAACCAATAAAAGTAAATTAGATGCTTTTTTACTTCTTTTTGACAATGAAAATTATCAGAAAAAAGTCATCAAAAATGTCGAACAGTATAACGATTTACTTATCATAAAAAGCTTGTAATTTCAAAAAATAAATATTAAAATTATCCTAAAATAAAGAGTTTAATTAGTTCATTAAAGTTATAAAACCTATTTTTGGACCTGTGAGAAATTCTTTTAAAATAACATTTGTTTTAGTATTGTTTTCCGTGTTAAGCTTCTATTTTTATGGAAGTTTAAAACAGTTAAGCGGTTATACAATTCCTATTTCTCAACAAGAACAAACCGATAAAAAGGAAATTCATTCTTTTGAACATTCAACAACATTATCGGAGAATTTAAGTAGAACTTTACAAAGTATTACTGTTAGTGTAAAAACTAAAATTGCAAAATCTTTTTATGATATTCATTTTCTTAAAGGAATCACTAAAAAGAAAGAAAATAAATCCATTTTAGCAAAGAATTATTTTTCGATCTGGCTTATTCCTATAAGTTTTAAAAAGACGGATATCATCTTCCCTTTTCATTATTTCTGGTAAATTAATCATACACATTTTGTATTAAAATAATGATTGCAATTATTGAAAAAATAAATTGTAATCTTCAGTGTATCATTAATTTAAAATCTTAAAACATGGATTCAACATCCTTAACTATAGGCATCATATTACTTGTAATATGTGTGTTACCATTTGTGTTGTTTAGTATTAATAACAATAAAAAAAGAAAAAAAAGAATTCAAAACTTAGAGAAGAAAGCTAAAGATAATAATGCTTATATTCAGGAAAAAGACGATTGGAACAAATCGATAATTGGATTAGATAAAACAAATAAAATGCTGTTTTTTTCGAAAAACTCAGAAGAATTTGATAAATTTATATCCATCAATGTTTCAGAACTTCAAAATTGTCGAATTGAAAGAACGGAAAACAATCTTAAAATTCTTGAAAAATTAGAGTTGGAATTAACTTTTGCAACCAAACCAACTATTGTTTTAGAATTTTTCAATAAAGACGAAACAAGATTAATTATGAATGAATATGAATTAATACAGAAATGGCAAAAGATTCTGAATAAAATCACATAATTATTATATGAAAGTAAGTAAAATGAATTCATTTTTTAAAAATATCATTCTTAAACTCATTTTGCGTGATAATACAATCGATACCAATAAAATATCAGATTATATTTTCGCGAAAGCCTACAAAAAATTTAGAGTCACAGTCAGACATAATATCAAAGACGTATTTTTAATATTATTAGGAATTTTGTCGGCATCATTTGGCTTTAAGGCATTTTTATTGACGAATCATTTTATTGATGGTGGTGCTACAGGTATTTCATTACTTGTAGCTTCACTTTCAAAAATCCCACTCTATGTGCTAATTATTTGTGTGAATTTGCCTTTTGTGTTTTTAGGTTTCAATGTAATTGGAAAACAATTTGCCATAAAAACTGCTTTTGCTATTGGCGGACTTTCTATTGCATTAGCCACTTTGACTTTCCCAAACATTACCAATGATAATTTATTAGTGGCTGTTTTTGGAGGGTTTTTTCTTGGTGCCGGAATTGGTTTTGCTATTCGAGGTGGCGCTGTAATTGATGGTACAGAAGTTTTAGCTATTTATTTGAGTCGAAAATTTGGAACCACTATTGGTGATATTATTATCATTATCAACGTTTTAATTTTTAGTGCGGCTGCCTATTTTTTAAGTATTGAAATTGCATTGTATTCGATGATTACGTATTTAGCGGCTTCCAAAACTTTAGATTTCATTGTGGAAGGTATTGAAGAATATATTGGTGTTACTATTGTTTCTTCTCATAATGAGGAA
>CAMLRV010000203.1 GCA_946482495.1 uncultured Flavobacteriia bacterium | reverse complement strand
ATGGTTCCATTGATGTTGGTTTCTTCCATTAGTTTTGCAATTTCAAAACACTTTGAACCGTATTCATTTGACATTAAAAATTTAGCTGATAAAGGTGAGGTTTTTACAGACGATAAAGATAAAAACATCTTACAATCAATTGATTTTAAAAAACTGATTAACAGTAATTTCAATCCAGTTGCTGAATCCAAAACTTTAGAAGCTTTAATTGAAAAAATTGCTGCATCAGATGATGTAATTTTTCCTGTTTTAAATGAGGAAAACAAATTAATTGGTTTGATTTATTTAGACGATATTCGTCCGATTATATTCTCATCATTCAAAATAAAATATACCTCTATAACCGAGATTTTACAACCTGTAAAAGACAAGGACACTGTAAATTTTGAAGATACAGTAGAAACCATTATGAACAAGTTTGAAACCACACAACAACAAATTTTACCTGTTGTAAGTAATAAGGTTTTTGTTGGTTTTATCGCCAAAGCCGACATTTTAGAAAAATATCGCGAGCAATTGAAAGAACTGGTGATTGAGTAGGAAATTTTGTGTATTTACTGAAGTATCAATTTATCATTTATAACTAAATTATGCTTCGGTTTCATGAATTGCATAATTAACAGACAACTCAGCTCGTGCGCGAATCCTTTCGCGTTCGTTCATTTACTAAATAAATTACGTAAATTTATATATTAATAATCTTGATAGCACAAATTTTCAAACGAGCTTCTATTGCGTAAAGACACCCGACTTTGAAGCTTTCTATTCTAAACAACAATAACAACTAAAAAACATAAACATCATGGCAAAACAAATTTTTATCAATTTAGCAGTAAAAGACATAACAAAATCGATGGACTTTTATACCGCATTAGGTTTTACAAACAACCCACAATTTTCAGATGATTCAGGAAAATGTATGGTTTGGAGCGAAACAATTTTCGTAATGCTTTTATCACACGAAAAGTTTTCAGGTTTTACAACTAAACCAATTGCTGATACCAAATCAGCCGTGGCTGGACTTTTTTCTTTATCTATGGAAAGTTTAGATGAAGTAAATACGATGATGACAAATGGCTTAAAAGCAGGCGGAATTGAACCTAGCGAAATGAAAGATTACGGTTTCATGCAACAACGCACCATTGAAGATTTTGACGGACATACATGGGAAATTTTCTATATGGATATGTCGAAGTTTCCTGCGCAATAAATTTAAAGAATATATAATTATGAAAAAATTTCATGAATTATCATCAGAGGATTTTACTCAAATCTTGAGTGATAGAAAAGAAATTGAATTACTTATAGATTATGATACACTGCATGTTCAACATTTAAAATCAATGGAAATTGACAATACAGAAGTTATTATCAATCCAACTATTTTAGATGAAGATAATTATAACCTACTTTTAATTGAGGCGCTACAGGAAAACGATATGTTTATGGCAAGTTTATTAGGTTGGAAAAAAGAAAATGCAACCGTTTATTGTAAAAAGCATGATGACAATTTATATAAACTGAGAATTGTTTTTTAAATTCAAATTCATAAACTAAATAAAAAAAGCGACATCACTGTCGCTTTTCTATTTATACTCTTACGATATTCGCGCCTAAAGCTCTCAATCGTTCGTCAATTCTTTCGTAACCTCTATCAATTTGTTCGATATTTTGAATTGTACTTGTTCCTTTTGCAGAAAGTGCAGCAATTAATAACGAAATACCCGCTCTAATATCTGGTGAACTCATTGTTGTAGCCTTTAACTGCGATTTGAAATCATGTCCCATAACTACAGCTCTGTGTGGATCACATAACATAATTTTCGCACCCATATCAATTAATTTATCCACGAAGAATAAACGGCTTTCAAACATTTTTTGGTGTACTAAAACATCTCCTTTTGCTTGTGTTGAAACTACTAAGATGATACTTAATAAGTCTGGTGTAAATCCAGGCCATGGCGCATCAGCAACCGTTAAAATTGAACCATCAATATCTGTTTTAATTTCGTAACCTTCTTTGTGAGCAGGAATGTAAATGTCATCTCCTTTTTTCTCTAATGTAATTCCAAGTTTTCTAAATACATTCGGAATTTGTCCTAAGTTTTCCCAACTAACATCTTTAATTGTGATTTCACTTTTAGTCATCGCTGCTAAACCAATCCAAGAACCAATTTCAATCATATCTGGTAAAATTCTGTGCTCGCATCCACCTAAAGATTCTACACCTTCGATAGTAATTAAGTTCGAACCTACACCAGTAATCTTCGCTCCCATTGAGTTTAACATTTTACATAACTGCTGTAAATATGGTTCACAAGCTGCGTTGTAAATTGTTGTTGTTCCTTCTGCTAAAACCGCAGCCATCACAATATTAGCCGTTCCAGTTACAGATGCTTCGTCTAATAACATGTAAGCACCTTTTAAACGACCTTCGTTTTCTACACCATAGAAATGGTCTTCTCTATTGTATCTAAATTTTGCACCTAAGTTGATAAAACCTTCAAAATGTGTATCTAAACGACGTCTTCCAATTTTATCTCCACCTGGTTTAGGAATAAATCCTTTTCCAAAACGAGCTAATAATGGTCCTACAATCATGATAGAACCACGTAAACTTCCACCTTCTTTTTTGAAAGCTTCTGTTTCTAAATAATTCACGTTTACTTCATCAGCTTGAAAAGTATAATCTCCAGGTCCATTTTTCTGGATTTTTACACCTAAATTACCCAATAAAGTAATTAATTTATTCACATCAATAATATCTGGAATATTCGTTATTCTTACTCTTTCTGAAGTTAATAAAACAGGGCATAAAACCTGTAACGCTTCATTTTTAGCACCTTGCGGTTGCACATTTCCTTTTAAGGGCTTACCGCCTTCAATTTTGAAAGTTCCCATTTATATTGAATTATTATTGTTTTGGTTATTTTTTGGTTTAAAATTTTTGCCACCTTTATAATTTGGATTATTCATATTGGCTTTATTGTTATCTGGCGAATTTGGTTTGCTATTTCGGTTCGAATTTGAATGTTGCTTATTTTGCTGTTTGTTATTCTGATTTCTATTTGCATTAGAATTGTTGTCATTTTTAGCAAAATGCGTCTTATTCGACTGTTTCTTGTTCACTTTCAATAAATTCTGTGACGTAGAAAGTTCTTCTTTCATTTCTGTTAAATTCAATTCTCCATTAGATAATTCTAACAAATGTTGAAAAATAACTTCATCTGTAACCGTATCTTTATTCCAACTTAAAAAACACTTTTTCATGTGATTCGCGATCACTATAATCAACGCATTTTTCAACTCACCCTCTTCCCATTTACGAGCTACATCTATCATATATTTGATATTGTTTCCGTAAAACCTATATTTTGGAAAGTTTTGAGGATAAGTTAATTTCTCTGGTTTTAATTGAACTACATCTCTCGTAGGAATTGGAAATGGAGAATCAATGTCTAATCTAAAGTCAGACATAATAAACAATTGATCCCAAAGTTTGTGCTGAAAATCGGGCACATCACGCAAGTGCGGATTCAAATTTCCTAAAACAGAAATTACATATCTGGCACCTTTATTTCGCTTTTCTCGATCTTCAATAATTGTAATTTGATCAATTAATTTCTGAACATAACGCCCATATTCTGGAATAATTAAGTGTTCGCGTTGCGAATTATACTCCAAATAATTAATTGCTTCTTTGTCTCTATATGTCATATTTATAATGAAATAATTCCTTCAATAGTTGATAACTCTTGGTATTTTTCAATAACTCTATCGGCATCTTGCATCGTTACATTCACAGAAATACTTGTGTATTTTCCTGTTTTAGAAGAATGCGTTTTAATAACCGCCCCCATATTATTAAATGTATTTTCAACTAAATTAATGTTAGTTGCATTAGTTGGAACAATAAATTTATATAAGTATACAGATGGCCAAGTTGTTGATTCTTCTAATTCTGATTTAAGTCTAATGTAAAAATCTTCTGTCTTTTTATCCATGTAAATTTAATCTAATAAATTTGTGTAAAACAATTTAAACTACAGTTTCATTTCTTTAGTTTAATAAAACATTTTTTATAAATTTATTTAAATTAATAAT
>CAMLRV010000202.1 GCA_946482495.1 uncultured Flavobacteriia bacterium | reverse complement strand
AAATTGTTCCAGCTAAGTATAAAAACGATTTTTTTTCAACGGCAATTTTAATGTTATTGTCTTCGAAAACTTTGTCGTTTTCACCTATTTCTTTGTCAAATTTTAATTCATATGATAACCCAGAACATCCACCACTTTTAACACCTACACGAACATAATCGCTCGTAGCGTCAAAACCGTCTTCTTTCATCATATTGACAATTTTTATACTCGCTGATTCAGATACTTTAATCATAACTAAGCTTATTATTTGTTTTATATTTGATAATAAATTCAAGTATTTCTTAAAAAAGATATATTGATTATTTACTATGTTTTATTTTTAATATGTCTAAATTAACTGCAAAGATAAACCATAAAATGCTTTTTACAAGGTTTGTTTACATTTTTATAACTATAATTCAATAGTTTTCATTTATGTAGATTGTATTTTTTTCTTGATGTATATATAAATCCTTTTTTATAAAGCTTTTTATCTTGGAAAACTTGTTGATTAATATCATTTCTTTTGTTCAAAATTTTGTAATTTGGCTGAAAAATTTAACCATGAAACTTTACCCAATAGAAGCAGGAAATTTTAAATTAGATGGTGGTGCCATGTTTGGTGTTGTGCCAAAAACAATTTGGAGTAAAACCAATCCTGCAGATGAAAATAACTTAATTGATATTGCTGCAAGATGTTTATTAATTGAAGAAGGCAATAAGCTTATTTTAATTGATAACGGAATGGGTGATAAGCAATCGGATAAGTTTTTTGGATATTATTCACTTTGGGGCAATGAAAGTTTGGATAAATCTTTAGCAAAATACGGATTTCATAAAGATGATATTACTGATGTTTTTATGACACATTTGCATTTTGATCATTGTGGTGGTTCTGTTGTTTGGAATAAAGATAGGACAGGTTATGAAGTAGCTTTTAAAAATGCCAATTTTTGGACAAATGAAAATCATTGGGAATGGGCAACTCAACCAAATTCTCGTGAAAAAGCTTCGTTTTTACATGAAAATATTATTCCAATGCAAGAAAGTGGACAATTGAAATTTATTAATCGTCCAGAAGGTGATTTTTTAACGAATTCAGAATTAGGTTTTGATATTTTCTTTGCAGATGGTCATACAGAAAAACAAATGCTACCACATATTAATTATAAAGGAAAAACAATTGTTTTTTGTGCGGATTTATTAGCCACAGCAGGACATATTCCAATTCCTTATGTAATGGGTTATGATACGCGTCCTTTATTAACATTAGGCGAAAAAACCAAGTTTATGAATGCGGCAGCAGATAATAATTATTTTCTGTTTTTGGAGCATGATGCACATAATCAAATTATTACTGTAGAAAGAACTGAAAAAGGTGTGAGACTAAAAGAAGTCTTTACTTGTGAAGAAATCTTCAATTAATATTTTATTTATTTTTAAAAACATTTTTAATGGATAAATTAAATGATTTAATATTCTATAATATTGAAAAAGCGATTAAAACATACCGAATGTTTGCTATGAAAAGAATTCGCGACAATAATTATAAAATAACCACAGATCAATGGTTAATTATTAAATCAATCTTAGAAAATCCGAATATTACCCAGCAGGAAATCGCTAAAAATGTTTTTAAAGATAATGCTTCAGTTACGAGAATTATTGAATTGATGGTAAAATCAAATTACGTAACAAGAGAAGAAAATTTATCAGATAGAAGAAAATCACATCTTAAAGTCACTGAAGATGGTGTTGCCATTATTGAAAATGTTAACGATTTAGTTATCGAAAACAGAAAAGTAGCTTTAAAAGGAATATCTGAAGAAGAGTTGAATAACATGACAACTACTTTAAAAAAGATTATTGAAAATTGTAAATAACACGCTTCTGTGTTAAAGTTATCTTAAATTAATTTTTTACTGTAACAAATTAAACCACTGGAACACAAATTAGTACTATTTTATTTGATATATCAAATATTATTATTGTTTTAGAAATAAATTAATCAAAAACTAAAAAAATGAAAAATTCAAAATCTATCTATTTATCATTTGTTGTTACGATAGCAGCAGCAATGTCGGTAATGGCACAAGGACCAAATGCTAACCTGACAAAAAAAGGGAAATTAACTGAAAACGAGTTGAAACGTTGGAGTCATCTCGATTTAGAAAAAGATAGTATTCCGGGAATGAGTATCGACCGAGTTTACACGGAGTTACTTAAAGGGAAAAAAGGACAAAAAGTTATTGTAGGAGTAGTAGATTCTGGTGTAGATATTGATCATGAAGATTTAAAATCTGTCATCTGGACCAATAAAAATGAAATTCCAAATAACGGAATTGATGATGATAAAAATGGTTTCATTGATGATATTCACGGTTGGAATTTTTTAGGAAACATCGAAAATGAAAATTTAGAATTAACTCGAATAATTAAAAAAGGAGACGATGGTTCTCAAGAATACAAAGAAGCTAAAGCAGAATTCGATAAAAAAATGGAAGCGCTTTTAGCAAATAAACAGCAAGTTGATGGAATTTTCAATGCCAATAAAATGATTGCAGATTATCTTAAAAAAGAAGATTTTACCATTGAAGATGTAAAAGCAATTAAAACGGAAGATGCGGAACTTAAGAAAAGCATTGAAGTTTTTACAAAAATTGGAAGAGCAGGCGCTGGTTTAATGACAAATGTGAACAAATTTAAAACACAAGTTTACAATCAATTAAACTATAATTATAATTTAGAATATGATGGTAGAAAATTATTAGGCGACAACCAGGATGATATTAATGACAAAAATTATGGAAATAATGTAGTGTACGGGCCAGATAAAGACGGTGCTTTACACGGAACTCACGTTGCTGGAATTATTGCACAATCACGTAATAATAATTTAGGTGGCGATGGTGTTGCAGATAATGTGGAAATTATGTCGGTTCGTGCGGTACCAAATGGTGACGAATACGATAAAGATATTGCATTAGCGATTCGTTATGCAGTTGATAATGGTGCGAAAGTAATCAATGCTAGTTTTGGAAAAAATTATTCTCCACACAAACAATGGGTTTATGATGCCATCAAATATGCAGAAAGTAAAGATGTTTTAATTGTTCATGCTGCAGGAAATGACTCAAAAGATATTGATGTGGAACCAAATTTCCCTAATGATTCTGACGATAAAAAAATTGAATTTGCAGATAATGTAATCACTGTTGGTGCTTTAAATTTTGAAAACGGGAAAAAAGTAATTGCTAATTTCTCTAACTATGGAAAATTAAATGTGGATGTGTATGCGCCTGGTGTAAAAATTTACGCAACTACACCAAATGGAGAATATCAATATTTACAAGGAACTTCAATGGCTTCACCAAATGTGGCTGGAGTTGCGGCCATGTTACGTTCGTATTATCCAAGTTTAACTGCGAAACAAGTCAAACAAATTATTAATGAATCTGGAACTGCATCAACTGCAGAAGTTATTGTAGGTGGAAAACCAGATGATGTGCGTCCTTTTAATGAATTATCAACCTCAGGAAAAATGGTAAACGCTTATGGAGCAGTTCTTATGGCTGATAAAATGACCAAAAAAGAAGTGAAAAAAACGGCAGTTAAAAAGAATAAAAAAGAGAAAAAAGAAAAGTTAAAAGTTAAAAATGAATTTTTAGATTAGTAATAAGTTTTATATAAAAACAATAGAAAATGTAGAGATGGTTAAAAAAAACTATAAAAGAATGGCTATTTAAATACATTTTGTATTTTTACAATCGTGAAACATTAAAATAAGATTAATATAATGAACTTAAGAATCAAACCTTTATATCTATCAGCAGCTTTAGCATTGGCTTTAGCTGGTTGTGGATCTACATCTAAAATGGTTTCAGCTCCTGTTGAAAACATTGATAAAATGCCTTTAAAAACAACTCCGTTAGCTGAAAAAGATTTGCAACGTTGGAGTCATTTAGACTTAGTAAAAGACACTGTTCCTGGAATGAGTGTGGATAAAGCTTACGCTGAATTATTAAAAGGTAAAAAGTTTCAAAAAGTTATTGTTGGAATTGTAGATTCTGGTGTAGATATTAATCATGAAGATTTGAAATCTGTAATTTGGACAAACCCTAAAGAAATTGCTGGAAATAA
>CAMLRV010000201.1 GCA_946482495.1 uncultured Flavobacteriia bacterium | reverse complement strand
ATTTGGAAAAAGGTAAAACAATGCGACAAGTAATCCTACCGACATTCCTACTACTCCAAAAAGTAATGCTGCATAAATAAAATTACGAACTATTTTATTGTCATAACGAAATTGTTGCATTTCCATAATTACTGATTATTTATTTAGTTTAGATTTAGTTTTTTTTAATTCATCGTCAAAAAGCATTCGCACAGACGGTGTATAATCATCATCAAATTGTCCGTTTTTCACAGCCAAAATAAAAGTGATTAAAAACACAATAGCGATTAAGATGCTGACAGTTATAAGAAAATATATGATACTCATACCTCTATAAGTTTAAAACAAAGTTAGATTAGTGTGCTCTCAATAAATATGACATTTGTCATGTATTCTTTTTATTTGCGATTTTTTATTTTCGATTTAATTATCACGCGTCAGTTCGACTATTCCAATGAAACATGAATTGGAATGTTTTGAGAACCAAATCTTTATACTTTTTTTACACCCCTAAAGTCCCCTCAAGGGGACAGTACCAACTAACAGCTTTCATTTTAAAATAGAATTCTTCTTACTTATACAAAATTCTCTTAGATAGATTGTCCCCTTGAGGGGACTTTAGGGGTGTTTAACAGTTTCGTTTAAGAAAAAAAATCATTTTATGATAATTCAAAATCGTAAATCGTAAATCCCATATCCCAAATCATGTATTAATTCGCTTCCCATAAACCTTACTCATAATCGTTACGAAACTCACAATAGTAATGGCGCTCATAGGCATAATCACAGCAGCAAACAAAGGAGAAAGTTCACCGGTTAAAGCAAATGTTAGTCCGACCGCATTGTACAATAAGGATAGGCCAAAACTCATATAAATGGTAATCATAGCTTTTTTAGCATATTGGATATAATGAAATAACTTATGAAATTGAGAAGCATCCATAATTCCGTCGCAAGCCGGAGAAAACACATTCACATTTTCTGAAATTACAATTCCGATATTACTTTGCGCTAATGCTCCGGCATCGTTTAAACCATCACCAACCATCATTACATTTTTGCCTTGTTGTTGCAATTTCTCAATGTATGCTAGTTTTTGCTCCGGTTTTTGATTGAAGACTAAAGTTGTATTTTCTGGTAAGATGGTTTGTAAATATTCTTTTTCGCCATCATTATCTCCAGAAAGTAAAATCGTATGATAGTTATTTGCGTTTAATTCTTGAAACAACTCGTGTAAACCTTCTCTATATTGATGATTGAACTCAAAATATCCTTTATAAACTGTATCAATTTCAACATGGACTTTTGTGGTTTTATCATTCCCCGAAACCTTTTGCCTTTCTAATAAGGAAAGTGAACCAATTTTATATGAATTATTTTCAATTGTAGCAAACATTCCTTTCCCTACAATTTCTTCATAATTAGTAACTTCAACTAGAGTGGATTGAGGTAAAAAATCGTATAATTTTCGACTTAAAGGATGATTGGAATTTCGAACAATGCTTTTAATTTGCGTGAATTCTTCATCTGTTAAATCATCGCCTATAAATTCGATATTCGATTTTAAAGATGAGGTAATCGTACCCGTTTTATCAAACACAATCGTATTCACTTTTGCCATTTGTTCAATCACTTGTGCATTTTTCAAATACAATTTATTGTTACCCATAATTCGCAGCACATTTCCTAAAGTAAAAGGAGCAGTTAAAGCTAGGGCACAAGGACACGCTACAATTAGCACAGCTGTAAACACATTAAAAGCAATGTAAGCATCAATAAACAACCAAAAAATAAGCGAACCAAATGCGAGTAAAAGTAGAGCAGGAGTGAAGTACTGACTCACTTTATCAGTAATCGACTTGTGTTTTTGTTCCATTTTCTTTTGAAACACATCATTACTCCACAATTGAGTTAAGTAGCTTTGCGAAACGGAATGTAATACTTCCATTTCAATACTTCCACCCATTTGTTTACCGCCTGCATACACTTTATCACCCGATTTTTTCTCAATAGGAATTGCTTCACCCGTTACAAAACTATAGTCTAATGCTGTTTTTGGCGAAATCAAAATACCATCAACCGGAATTAATTCTTGATTTCTTATCAGTAATCGGTTTCCTTTTTCAATATTGTAAATCTGACAAGGTACTTCATTACCTGCAGAATTAATTTTGGTGACAGCAATTGGAAAATACGATTTATAATCGCGCTCAAAAGATAAAAAATCATAGGTTTTTTGTTGGAATAGTTTTCCTAGTAACATAAAGAAAATCAAGCCAGTTAAACTATCAAAAAAACCTTGACCAAAATCGAAAGTAATGTCAATCACACTTCGCACAAACATCACAATTATTCCTAAAGCAATAGGAATATCAATGTTTAACATTTTCGATTGGATACTTTTATAGGCAGAAATATAATACCCACTTGCCGAATATAAAAAGGATGGTAAGGATAAAAAGAAAATTAAAATCCTGAAGAAATTTCGGTATTTATTAATCCAAAATTCATTCACTTCAAAATATTCGGGAAACGATAACAACATAATGTTTCCAAAACAGAAAAATGCAATGCCGAGTTTGTAAATTAAACTTCTGTCGATTTCTTTTTTACCCGTTTCGTAATTTTCCAAACTGATATAAGGTTCATAGCCAATTGATGCTAACAGATATACAGTTTCTTTAAGAGAAGTTATTTCAGGATTAAATGTAATTCTGACTTTCTTCTGAATGAAATTCACTTGCGAAGTACTGACTCCTTTTTGAAGTTTTTGTAAATTCTCCAAAATCCAAATACACGAACTACAGTGAATATGGGGTATGTACAAAGAAACAATATGTGTGTTGTTTTCCTGAAATTCTAATAGTTTGGATTGAATCTTTCCATCCGCTAAAAAATCATATTTTCCTTTAATTTCTTGCGGTGTTGCTCCAGGAGCTGATTGAAAATCGTAATAACATGTTAAATCATTTTGACTAAATATTTCATATACTGTTTGGCATCCCACACAACAGAATGATTTGAAGTCAAATTGTATTTCTTCCTTTGCAGTATATACTTTACCACAATGATAACAATTTTTATTGTCCATAATAATGCTCATTTTACCTTTAACAAAGGTCAAATTTTGTGCAGAGGTAAAATATGATATTTGTCATACAATTTGTATTTTTGCATCAACAACAACTTATTCGGTCAGAAAATGAGTAAATGCGAGCAATGTATAGTAAGAGAATTTAGTGCTTTAAAAGCATTGAATAAAGACGAGTTAATTAGAATGGCCGAATGTAAAACTTCGTATGTTGTTAAAAAAGGCGAAACCATTTTTGATGAAGGCGATTTGTTAAACGGTATTTATTGTATTAAAGATGGCGTTTGTAAATTATCTAAGCTGAGCGATAATGGAAAAGATCAAATTGTGAAGCTGGTTAAAAAAGGCGAATTATTAGGACAGCGTTCTTTAATTAGCGAAGAAAAAACCAATTTGAGTGCCGTTGCCATTGAAGATATGCACGTTTGTTTTGTTCCGAAACAAGAAATTCTAAAGTTTTTTAATGAGAACAATCAGTTTTCTTTGAACATGATTAAAACCGTTTGTGGTGATTTAAAAGATGCCGATGATGGTATGGTGAATTTGGCTCAAAAAACCGTAAAACAACGATTAGCAGAAACCTTATTAAAATTAGAAAACGATTTTGGAACACATACAGATGGTAGTTTAAAATTACAATTATCTCGTGAAGAAATTGCTGGAATGATTGGCACCGCTACAGAAAGTTGTATCAGATTGCTTTCTGAATTTAATAAAGAAGGTTGGATAACCCTACAAGGAAAAAAGATTACTCTTAGTAATAAAAAAGAATTACAGAGAATGATTTAATTTGGGATTTACGAATTTGGATTTACGAATTTCTAATTCATAAATTGTCTTACAATCCCCGTCCTAAGAATCTCACAATCATTTCCTAAACCCATTCGAAAAATTCGCCTCGATTTATCGAGAAATCCACACAAGTCATATTTTTAAAATTCGTGAATTCGTGGCAAAAAACTAACCACACAGTTTGTCTCCAGAAGTTTCTGGACTGCAAAGGGTCTCACACAATCATTTCTCAAACCCATTCAAAAAATTCGCCTCGATTTATCGAGAAATCCACACAAGTCATATTTTTAAAATTCG
>CAMLRV010000200.1 GCA_946482495.1 uncultured Flavobacteriia bacterium | reverse complement strand
AAACGTTAATGTTTTCAGGTCGTAGAGGAGCATCTTTAAGCTCAAATACTGCTTTTTATTTATTTAAAATTGAACACCCAATAAATGGAACTATTTTGTTTGAATACAGAGATGATGTGAATGCTAGACTCTTTAATTTGAATAAAGTTTATAATATGCAAACTAGTACTCAAACAACAAATCTTTTCATACCAGCATATACAAGTACTTTGATGGTTAATCAAATAAATAATCCCAAAATACTATCTAAAATTAAAAGTTTAAATAATTCGACAGAAGTAAATTTTAATTCAACTGTTTATGCAAATCGTAGTTTTTTAAGTTCTTTAAATAATATTCAAATAAAAAACGGAACATCTTTACTCAAAGAAATTGATTTTTCTTATGAAGCGAGAGTTGATAATGAACAAGTAACAAATGATTTTGTAAATGCGTCTAGGTTTTTCTTAAAAAAAATTGAAATAAATAAAAATTTGGATACAGATGGTAATAAACACGAAGTTTATGAAATGAATTATAATGACCCATTTTCTTTGCCTGCAAGATTATCAAATAGTCAGGATATGTTAGGTTACTATAATGGTCAGGATAATTTAACTTTGATACCAGACCATCCAGCATTCAATGCTGTAAATTCTCCATCCTATGCAAATAGATATCCGAATTTTGAATTAGCCTCAAAAGGTACATTAACAAAAATTACCTATCCAACAAAAGGATACTCAGAATTTGAGTACGAGAATAGTAAGGCTAAACAAAAAAAGTATAAAGTTTACCAAAGTTCAATTCAAGGTGCATCTATAGCGACTGTGCCTGGTTATGATGAAGTACTAGAAGAAAATATAGTATTTACACCAATATATAAAGACCAAGACGTTCTAATTAATATTTCAACTGGCTATGTTGAAACAGAGGATGAAATGGCAGGCTTATATTTATATCAAGCTAACAAAAATATGAGAGTGGAATTTAAAATAGTTGATGTAACTGCAAACATACCTGCAACATATTTTAGAAGAGCTTTAGGAATGAATCCGAATACTTCAACTTATAAGTATAAATTTATTGAAGGTCATATTTATACATTACAATTAAAACTTATTAATAATACAAATGTAAATCTTACTGCTGGTTTTAAAATGAGTTTATTTGATGGGTATGAAATGATTGAAGGTTTTGGTGTTAGAATTAAGAAACAAAAAGATGTTGCAAATCAGAACGACACTCCAAATAATATTAAAAGATATTATTATGGCACAATAGATTTTTCAAATCAAATAATTGAAAAACTTCCTGAAATCGTCTTAATTCCCAAAGTTACCTACTTTGATATTCCTGCAGGGTCAATATTAGGTGATACAGCAGAATCTGGAGTTGGGGTTAATATTCACTCTGAATCAAGTCTATATTCTAATTCCGATAGCAATGAATTTTATGACGTTGTAACTACAAGTTTTGGTGGAGATAATTTTGAAAATGGTGGAAATGAAAAATATTTTTTGTATAGCCTAAATGAAGCTCAGCAAAGAGTAGAAGTTACAGATGATGGTTGCTTTTATAATGATATTGATCAAGTAGAGTTAGGTGGTTTGCCAGAAGGAATCAACTGTCATGTAATTTCTGCAATAAATACCAATATAACTCAATTAAGAAACATGTATCGTTCTTTTGAAACTACAGACAAAAGTTATTACAATGGGAAGTTATTAGGAGAAAGAAATTTTAAAAATACAAATGGTCAATTGTTTAAAATTTCTGAAACAATTAATGATTATCTTACATTTGAAATTCCAATCAAGCAAGCAACTAATTTAGTTGCCAAAAATTTATTTGATTGGGATCTTCCATTGAATTATTGTGAAGAGGATTTAAGTGGAACCCCACGTCAAGCTTTATCAAGTTGTTATTTTGGGTATTACGATGTTAATAGTTATAATTTCAAGTTAAGAAAAGTAATAAATAAAGAGTATATAGAGCCAATTCCAATGAGTTTGTATGCGCCTTTATATGACTCAGAATTAAATTTCACAATATTATCAAACCCAGAAATAGAAACTATTGAAGCACCTTTTAAAAAAATCATTACCACTCAAGACTACGAATACGGAACGTTAAAAGGTTTGCCAACTGTAATTACAACAAATACTAGTGATTCTGCTGTGGTGAACAAAACAGTAAACACGTATGTAAACACAGCTGGCTCATTAGTTAATATTCCAAATAATCAAAGCACATTTTATACAAGTTTGATTTCACAAAATAGAGTGGGAAGTCCAGTACAAACGCAACAATTTAAAAATACAGAATTATTAACTACACAACGTACGTTGTTTAATAATTTTACTGTAAATAATGTTACTAAAATTTTACCTGAAAAAATTCAAATAGGGATAAGTGATTTAACAGCAAATCCATTAGAAGATAAGGCTATTTTTTATAATTACGACGAACATTTTAATCCAGTTGTTATGGGTTATAAGGACGCTCCAAAAACTAGATATCTATTTAATACGGATGGTTTAGTAGTGGCTAAAATTGAAAACTATACGGGAACAGCTACAACTTTCCCATTAATAACTGGAAATATAGACAATACTTCATGTGCTTTACAAACACAATATCCTGAGGCAATAGTTACTGTATTTAAGTATAATTTAATTACTAAAAAAATTATCCAAACTACAGATGCCAATTGTAGAAACACATTTTATGAATATGACGATCTACATCGTTTAAAACTCATAAAAGACCACGATGGCAATATTGTAAAAGAGTTTGACCAACAATTTAAACCTCAAAACTAAAGCAAGATGAAAAAATTATTATATATTATATTAAGTATACCTGTTTTTGCTTTAGCACAAAGTACAGATCAAAACTGGGTGAAAGTTATAACTTATAAGGATACAACAAAAACAAGCATTTCTTCACCAACTATATCACAGGCTTTAATACAAGTGAATTATTATGATGGATTAGGAAGACCCATTCAGCAAGTGGCTCATGGGCAATCTAATTCTGGAAAAGACATTGTAACTCATATGGAGTATGATGCTTTTGGACGTGTAGAAAAAGAGTTTTTGCCTTATGTGAACCAAAGTGCGAGTTTAAATATAAACACAAGTGCTGCAACAGAGGTGATGAGTTTTTATAATACATCTTATTATGAAAACACACTTAATCCATATTCTGAAAAACAATTTGAAGCATCGCCAATTAACAAATTGTTAAAACAAGCAGCTCCTGGTGAGGCTTGGAAAATGACATCAGGTCATGAAATAAAATTTGATTATCAAACCAATGCAGAAAATGAAGTAAAAAAATATAAAGCTACTGCTATTTGGAATGCTACAAAAGGACTTTTTGATATTTCTTTTTCAGATATTGGGAATTATTATGCCATTAACGAATTGTATAAAACGATTACTAAGGATGAAAATTGGACTTTTGGTAACAATAATACCACTCAAGAGTTTAAAGACAAAGAAGGGAAAGTAATTTTAAAACGTACTTTTAATAATGGTACAGCACATGATACATTTTATGTGTATGATCAGTTAGGCAACTTAACGTATGTAATTCCTCCAGCTGTTAGCGGAACAATAATCCAAACAGTTTTAGACAATATGTGTTATCAATACAAATACGATTATCGTAAACGATTGGTTGAGAAAAAGCTGCCAGGTAAGCAATGGGAATATATAGTTTATGATAAGTTAAATAGAGTAGTAGCTACAGGACCAGCTTATAATCCGTATGGTTCTGGTACTAGTGGATGGTTGCTTACTAAGTACGATGTTTTGAATCGTCCTGTTTATACAGCTTGGTATAGCGCATCAGTTGCTAACACTAATGATAGAAAAACATTACAGGATAGTTATAATAATGCAACGGTGTTTTCTGAAACTAAAACTACAAGTGCCACTACTATAAATGGGATTAGTACTAAATATACCAATGCAGTTAGTCCGAGTACTTTTATTTTACTTACTGTAAATTATTATGATACTTATGATTATCCTAGTGCGCCAACAATTCCTACCTCTGTTGAAGGCCAAAACACAACAACAGCTGTAAAAGGTTTAGCAACGGGTTCGTGGGTGCGCGTGTTAGATGTGTCTGGCTCAACTACTAATGAATTGAGTTATACTGTTTATGATGCTCGTTTAAGACCAATTCGGAGTTATACTAAAAAT
>CAMLRV010000199.1 GCA_946482495.1 uncultured Flavobacteriia bacterium | reverse complement strand
CGAAGGCAACGTGTAAAAAGATATAGCGGACAGCAGGAAATAGCTCCTAAAAAAATCATACCTAATATATAATAACGAAATCACTCTTATTATATTGTAAAAAACCATACCAATATATAAAGTATAAAACTATACCTATATATATTGTAAAGAATATTGGTTTGTACTATATTTGCACTTCAATAAAAATTAAACAATGATTAAAGTTACTTTACCCGATGGTTCGGTGAGAGAGTTTGCGCAAGGCGTGACTCCTATGGATGTTGCCAAGAACATTAGCGAAGGATTTGCTAGAAATGTGATTTCGGCTAATTATAATGACACAACGATTGAAACATCTACTCCATTAACCACCGATGGTAATCTTACCTTATATACTTGGAATGACAAAGAAGGAAAAAAAGCTTTTTGGCATTCAACTTCTCACGTTATGGCTCAAGCCTTAGAGGAAATGTTTCCTGGAATTAAGTTAACTCTTGGTCCAGCGATTGATAATGGATTCTATTATGATGTAGATTTTGGAGATAACAAAATTACTGATGCTGATTTCAAAAGAATTGAAGATAGAGTTTTAGAAATTTCTAGAGAGAAGCACGAATTTAAAATGCGTGCTGTTTCTAAAGCAGAAGCTTTAGAGGTTTATAAAAACAACGAGTACAAAACAGAATTGATTTCTAATTTAGAAGATGGGACGATTACTTTTTGTGATCATGCTAACTTCTTTGATTTATGTCGTGGTGGACATATTCCGAATACTGGAATTATTAAAGCTGTGAAAATCATGAGTATTGCCGGTGCTTATTGGCGTGGTGATGAGAAAAACAAACAGTTAACTCGTGTTTATGGAACTTCATTTCCAAAACAGAAAGACTTAACTGATTATTTAGAATTATTAGAAGAAGCTAAAAGACGTGATCATAGAAAATTAGGAAAAGAATTAGATTTATTCCATTTTTCACAGCGTGTTGGACAAGGTTTACCGTTATGGTTGCCAAAAGGAGCAGCTTTACGCGATAGATTAGAGCAATTTTTAAAGAAAGCTCAAAAGAAAGCCGGTTACGAGCAAGTAGTTTCTCCACATATTGGTCAGAAAGAATTATATGTAACTTCTGGACACTACGCAAAATATGGCGCAGACAGTTTCCAACCAATTCATACACCAGCAGAAGGTGAAGAGTTCTTATTAAAACCAATGAATTGTCCGCACCACTGCGAGATTTATAATGCACGACCATGGTCTTATAAAGATTTACCAAAACGTTATGCAGAATTTGGTACAGTATATAGATATGAGCAATCAGGTGAATTACATGGTTTAACTCGTGTAAGAGGTTTTACTCAAGATGATGCACACATTTTCTGTACTCCAGATCAATTAGATGCGGAATTTAAAAACGTAATTGACCTTGTATTATATGTATTTGGTTCTTTAGGATTTGAAAACTTTACAGCTCAAGTTTCTGTAAGAGATTTAGACAATCCAGATAAATATATTGGAAGTGTTGAAAACTGGGAAAAAGCGGAAAATGCTATTATCAGCGCTGCTAAAGACAAAGGTTTAAATTATATTATTGAATCTGGCGAAGCTGCCTTTTATGGTCCGAAGTTAGACTTTATGGTGAAAGATGCCTTAGGAAGAAGTTGGCAATTAGGTACTATTCAGGTTGATTACAACTTACCAGAGCGTTTTGATTTATCATACAAAGGATCTGATAATGAATTACATAGGCCAGTAATGATCCACAGAGCACCTTTTGGTTCGATGGAAAGATTTATTGCGATTTTACTAGAACATACTGCAGGAAATTTCCCACTTTGGTTGATGCCTGAGCAAGCTATAATCCTAAGTTTGAGTGAGAAATATGAAAAATATGCGAAAAAAGTTTTAGATTTGCTAGAAATTCACGAAATTCGCGCCCTAATTGACAACCGAAACGAAACTATTGGTAAGAAAATTAGAGAAGCTGAAATGCAAAAGATGCCGTTTATGCTGATAGTTGGTGAGGAAGAAGAGAAAAATGGTACTATTTCAGTACGTCGAAACGGACAAGAAGGAAAAGGAAATATTACAGTTACAATTGAAG
This sequence comes from uncultured Flavobacteriia bacterium, assembly GCA_946482495.1. The sequence continues at coordinate 2,117 of CAMLRV010000199.1, read as the reverse complement.
AATTTGCTAAAATTGTAAATGAAGAAATCAATAAAACATTAAAACAATTTTAAGTCTAACTAAAATTACTGAGTCATAGCAATTAAAAAAGGTAGAGGGAGTTACACTCCTAGAGTAGAGAAAACAGCAGCACACCGTATTAACAATTTAATTAGAGGGGTAGCTGAAGTACGATTAGTAGGTGAAAACATTGAACCAGGTGTTTACAAAATTGCCGATGCATTACGTTTTGCAGAGGAACAAGAAGTAGACTTAGTTGAAATTTCACCAAACGCAGAACCACCTGTTTGTAAATTGATGGATTATGGTAAATTCTTATACCAACAAAAGAAAAGGGAAAAAGAATTAAAAGCTAAATCTAGTCAGGTTGTAATTAAGGAAATTCGTTTCGGACCTCAAACAGATGAACATGATTATGAGTTTAAGAAAAAGAATGCTTTAAAGTTCTTACAAGAAGGTGCGAAATTAAAAGCGTTTGTATTTTTTAAAGGTCGTTCTATTATCTATAAAGAGCAAGGACAAATTTTGTTATTACGTTTAGCTCAAGATTTAGAAGAATACGGTAAAGTAGAAAGCATGCCAGTTTTAGAAGGAAAACGTATGATTATATACATTGCTTCTAAAAAGAAAAAATAAGCGGAAAGCAAATTATAGCTGGAAGTTTCCAAAAAAGTAAGTAAGAATAAATTAAATACCTAGGAAAAAATGCCTAAAATGAAAACAAAATCTAGTGCTAAGAAACGTTTCAAAGTTACTGGTTCTGGAAAAATCAAAAGAAAACACGCTTTTAAGAGTCACATCTTAACAAAGAAATCTAAAAAGCGTAAATTAGCTTTAACTCACTCTGCGTTAGTTCATAAAACAGATGAGAAAAGCATTAAACAACAATTAAATATTATTTAATTCGTTTGTTTGGTTAAAACAATTTAGTAACCCTGGAGTAGGCAACTTACATACAAAGTTAAAAGTATAAAGTTGAAAGAGTTTAACAAACCGCCTCACTACAAAAAACATTTAAAATTATGCCAAGAGCAGTAAATTCAGTAGCTACAAGAGCTAAAAGAAAAAGAGTATTAAAACAAGCAAAAGGATTCTTCGGAAGACGTAAAAACGTTTGGACAGTAGCTAAAAATGCGGTAGAAAAAGCAATGGCTTATGCATACCGTGATAGAAAGCAAAAGAAAAGAAACTTCCGTGCATTATGGATTATGCGTATTAACGCTGGTGCAAGATTACACGGAATGAGCTATTCTCAGTTTATGGGGAAAATCAAAGCTAACAACATCGAATTAAACCGTAAGGTTTTAGCTGATTTAGCAATGAACCACTCAGAGGCATTTGCAGCTATCGTAAAACAAGTGAAATAAAAAACGTTTAATCATATTTATATCTTACTTATACAAATCCCAACTGAAAGGTTGGGATTTTTTTTGTTTTAAATTTCTTATATTTATCAAATCATTAAATACATAAATATGATTCGAATATTCATAAGCACATTACTAATCTTGGCAACCATCATTTATTTTGTGATAGTAAAGAATCATGATAATAAAATATTGGATGAAAATTGTATTGAGATATATTTGTATGAAGATTATGTAATGCCAGAGAATTGTGTTTGGTATAAAGACACAAATACTTATGATAAGTCTTATAGAGTAGCTGAAAAAAGCATTGTAGACACTTTAGAAAATAGATATCTTCAAGGAAAAGAATTTGGACTAAATTCAAAAAATAAAAAGCTATTATTATTCAAGAATTCAGATGTATTATATTTCAATAATGAAGACTGTTATTTCGTATTAAATCAATTTAAACATGTTAATCATTTCATTTGGGATTCACCTTTAGAATTAAAACAATTTGCTATTAGCTTAAATAAAAAAACTCTTATTAATGGATATTTTAGCAATGGTGTTTTATCGCGAAATTTTGACGATGAAATTTTAATGTATAGTATAACAGCAAGAGATTCGGATTTTAAAAAAAATAATAAATATTTTAAACCGTTCAGAAAATACAACCAGAAAAAATTATATTTAGTCAATATAAAAGGAGACAGAAAAATAATCAACCTCAAAAAGGATTATCCAGAGTTATACCAAGCTTTTAAA
>CAMLRV010000198.1 GCA_946482495.1 uncultured Flavobacteriia bacterium | reverse complement strand
ATCGAGAACTATTACTTTTTCAAATGATATTGATGAAGATATCAAAAACAGATTATTAATTATCGCCGAAAAATGTCCCGTTTCTAAAATTCTAAAAAATCAAGTTTTAATCAACACAACTATATAATTATGGACCCAAAAAACTTAAAAAAAGAATATACAAATGGTGAAGTAACCATTGTATGGCAATCTGGAAAGTGTATACATTCTGGAAATTGCGTGAGAAATAATCCAGATGTTTTTAAACCCAAAGAACAACCTTGGATTACACCAGATAATTCCACCACAGAAAAAATTATTGAAACGGTTAATAAGTGTCCATCTGGCGCTTTAACTTTTTATATGAACGAAAAAAAATGATTCAATTTTCCACTACTGTAAACGCGTCTTTGGAAAAAGTTTGGGAACATTTGATTTTTAAAATTGAAAAACCAGAAAACTTTGTTCCAGGTGTTAGTGATGTAATAATTTTAGAAAAAAATGAAGATTTCGTTATCCGAAAAATGACAATTACCACTGAAGGAAACGCCACAACTTTGGTGGAGAAAATTACTTTTGGGTCGCATAAAGTCAGATTTCTGTTAATAGAACATCCAAAATTTGAAGGCTATGTGGATAATGACATCAAAGCTATTTCAGATAATGATACAGAAATGACCTTCACTATAAATTGGACAGATAAAACAACCCAATCTAAATTTGATAATTTAGAAATGTTGAAAAACGCCGTATTAAAAACTAAAACTTTTATAGAGAATAACTAATGAAGAAAATTATCGCTTTTGCTGGTTCGTCAAGCAAGACTTCCATAAACAAACAATTGGCTACTTATGCCGCACATCTATTTGAAAATGCTTCAGTGGAAGTTTTAGATTTGAATGATTACGAAATGCCAGTTTTTTCAGTTGATAAAGAAAAAGAACACGGAATTCATTCTTTAGCACATGATTTTTATGCTAAAATTGGGTCAGCCGATTTAATAGTATTATCGTTAGCCGAACATAACGGAGCGTATTCAACAGCTTTTAAAAATTTGTTGGATTGGACTTCTAGAATTAACGCGAAAACGTTTCAAGAGAAAGAGATGTTGTTATTAGCAACTTCTCCTGGAGCTCGTGGTGGTGGTTCAGTTTTAGAAATTGCAACCAAAAGATTTCCATATCAAGGTGGAATAGTAAAAGGTAGTTTCTCATTGCCAAGTTTTTATGAAAACTTTGATGTGGTTCATGGAATTATCCATCCAGAATATAAAAATCAATTATTAGAAATTATAAAATCAATTTAACTATTAAAAAAACAATATTATGAAATTTACAAGAACAGCAAATGCAAATTGGAAAGGTTCTGGAATGGAAGGAAAAGGACTTATTAGTACGCAAAGTACGACATTAAACAACGCTCAATTGTCTTTCAAAACTCGTTTTGAAGACGGAGTAGGAACGAATCCTGAAGAATTAATCGCTGCAGCTCATTCGGGTTGTTTTACGATGCAATTAAGTTTTTTATTAACTGATGCAGGATTTGTACCAGATGATTTAGACACAACCGCTAAAGTTACTTTTCAAGACGGATCAATAACTTTAATTCAGTTGGAATTAAATGCAAAAGTGCCAAATGTTTCAAACGAAGAGTTTCAAACCATTGCTCAAAAAGCCAAAGAAATTTGTCCGATTTCAAAATTATTAAATACGGAAATTACGCTCGTAGCAAATTTAGTATAAATGAAAAGGGAAGTTTAATTAAAACTTCCCTTTTTTTATTTCTTAATCTAGGTTAAGTGTTGTATTCTTCAAGTGGTTATAACTTTGTCATATCAAATTAGCTCGAGGCTTAGCCGAACAGAGCGAAGCTAAATAATATTTAAAAATAAAATTATGACAACAACAAAATGGGCAATCGACCCAACTCATTCAGAAATAGGTTTTAAAGTAAAACACATGATGTTCACAAATGTATCTGGAAAATTTGGCGCTTATGATGCCACAATTACAACAGAAGGTGACGATTTTACAACATCAAATATTGAATTTTCTGCGGATATTAATTCTGTAGATACAAATAATTCAGATAGAGACAATCACTTAAAAAGTGGCGATTTTTTCGATGCAGAGAGTTATCCAAAAATGATGTTTAAATCGGCATCATTTACTAAAGTGGACGATGAAAATTATGAATTAACTGGTGATTTAACTTTTAAAGGAACTACTAAAACCGTTACACTTCCTATTGAGGTAAGTCCGGTGATGAAAGATCCATGGGGAAATTCTAAAATTGGGTTAAATATTTCTGGAAAAATTAATCGTAAAGATTGGGGATTAAATTGGAATTCTGCACTAGAAACTGGTGGAGTTTTAGTCGGTGAAGATGTGAAATTAAATATTGAATTACAATTGGTAAAACAATAATTGAACTTTTATAAAAGAAAAACCCTGAGCTTACGTTCAGGGTTTTTTGTTTTATGAAATGGCTTTTTATTTTTTCAGGCTCAAATTCTCAAAAGTGGAAACATCTATGATTTCCTCATTTTCTTCATCAAAAGAAATTTTTACCCTATCACCAACAACTGTAATTGGCAATTGATTTGATATTTGTGAAGAACCTACAAAAATGCTCGGATTACCTTTCACTGTGAAATAATAAAAACTGTTTCCGTTTTTTACATCGGTTTGAATTCTTTCAACTTCGGATTCTACCACTTTTTTAGCGGATTTGCTATCCGGATTTATTTTATTTCCTGAAGAATTGAAAGCGGTTTTGTAAGCCGTTAACGCTTCTCGCATGGTATTTCCAGTTCCCACAATCGTGTAATCAGCAATTGAAACCATCGCATACATTTTTACCAATCCTCCATTGTCTTTTAAGGTCATTACGTAGGTTGGAATGTTGTTAATGTTGTACGGAATGGGTAAGGAAGCCACAAAACCTTTTTCTTGTACTTTTCCTTGTGCTGAACTTTGTGCCGCAAATTCTGTTGCGCCACTTTGTTTGTAAAAAGTCGTTTCTTTTGTTCTGGTGTCGACTAAAACAAAACCAACTGCCGATTCATCTTTTCCAACAGAAGTAATTCCAGTATACCAATATGATTTGTTGTCTTTTCCGTAAACTAAAGTCAAATCTTCCGTAATTTGAAGTTTATTTTCGTTAGAGAAATTCCAATATCCGTTCACATATTCTCCCCAATCATTCAATTGATCTTTAATAAATGAAATAGGTTGAATTCGATCTACCCAAGTTGGCGTGTTTTTGATGTCATATTCAATAATGTCACCAGTTTGAGCATTTAAAATCACAACTCCAGTTGCGTTATTTCCAGAAAAACCAATCTCTTTTTTGTATTTAGTTGCCACCCAATATGGTGTTCCTTTTTCGTCAATTTCGAAAATAAAATCGGCCAAACCAACAGTACTGTATCCGTTGAAATATAAATATCTTCTCATGTCGCTTTGAAAATAAGCTTCGTCTTGATATTTCAAACGAATTGGTTTTCCGTTGATTTCTTGAACTAATTTTACATCACGTTCGTTCGTTGCTGAAACCATTACGTAACCTGTTGTTCCTTCTGTATTGTTCAACCATTTGAAAAATCCAGAATGAACTAAAGGCGCAATCCAGTATAATTTACCGTTGACTTTCTGTATAAAGAATTCTCCTAAGTGCGCCTGACTTCCCAAAGCAGGTTGAGAACCTAATATTTTTTCCCCTAATAAATACGCTAAATCTTCGTCAACCACTCTAATTTCATGCATCGAAATAGGCGCAATATGATTAGTTAATTTATCACCATTGGCTACTTTTCCAATTAAATTTCTATAATCTTGATTCCTGAAAATTGGACTTGAAGTAAAAAACGGTAATACTAATGAATAGATAATGGCTACTCCAATTAATAAAGCTGGAATTTTCCAAAATACATTTAATGCTTTGTAGCTTTTTCCGTCTGAACTAATTGTAAATTTAGAAAATGCAAAAAATAAGAAGGCTGCAAGAATAATAAATAAAAAGGTTAATCCTGAAAAGCCGTAACTTAAAACAGGTAAAGAAAGATAGAAATACAATACTGTTATGATAATAACAAGTAAGATAGGTATCAATTTTTTCATTGAAAAATAGTTTAGTTTTAGTAAATATTAGTCATAATATGGATGAGATTGTTACAAATTAAGTATTTTTGTTTTTCGAAAATTTTGAAATTGTAAATTAGAAATTAAA
>CAMLRV010000197.1 GCA_946482495.1 uncultured Flavobacteriia bacterium | reverse complement strand
CGAAGGCAACGTGTAAAAAGATATAGCGGACAGCAGGAAATAGCTCCTAAAAAAACTACATATATATATAGTAGTAGAATATAGCTGCCAAAACAAAAAACGGTTGACGCAATAAATCATCAACCGTATATATTATAGCTTAAAAAACTAAATAGAAATAAAACTAATTCCCTACTTTTTCTTTTTCTTTATTCTTTTTGGCCCAGTTTAAAATTAATTCTGTTTCGGAAATAGGTTTTTTAGCTTCTTGTTTTACTAATTTTCCTTCATCAAAACTACGTTGCAGAAAAGTTTCTATGTAAAAATCTTCCGGAACCTCCATTGGATCGTATTTTTCCTTTAAATTTATACTAAACAATTTTGCAGTATTGTTTGACCAAAAAGCTTTCCAACCACTTTTATAATCCTTAATTAAATCGAAAGTTGTTTTTCCTGTTTGCCTATTAATTAACTTAACCAAAATCTGTCCTTGTTTTCGAGATAGCTTTTTAAGTTTTGGTTCAAACTCATCACTTAGATACTTCTCCACAAGTTTAAAATATTTTTTCTTTTCTTTTGGCGTTTTTAGCTTCGCCATAGTTGCGTTAATCTGCGTTAATTTTTCAGCAGTTAATTTGGCATAAGGATAAACTACACAAACTCGACGTTCTAACAATTTTATTTGTTCACGTTCTTCTTTAGATAATTTAACTCGGCTTTCATCTGAAATATTAACTTCTTCTATAACTATTTCTTGAATCGTATCAGAATCTTGAATATGCACAATAGTGTCTGATACTCCAGAACCTTCATCCTCTTGTGCAGAAAGTAATGAGAAACTGAATAAAAAAACTATTATTAAAAAAATGCGTGGCATACCTATATATATTAAAGTGTAAAATTATAAATTTAATTAGCAAGTTCAATGCCAATTTTTTATTTTAGCAAAAAAATATCAAATAAATGAAGAGTATATTAAAAGAAAGTTCAATTTCGTTTTTAGAAAAATATTTAAATAATGCATCGCCAACAGGATATGAAAGTGAAGGTCAGAAATTATGGATGGATTATTTAAAACCTTATGTGGATACATTTATTACAGACAATTATGGAACAGCAGTTGGGGTCATAAATCCGGATGCACCTTTTAAAGTAGTAATTGAAGGACATAGCGACGAAATTTCATGGTATGTAAATTACATTACAGATGATGGTTTAATATATGTAATTAGAAACGGTGGAAGTGACCATCAAATAGCACCTTCAAAACGTGTAAACATTCATACCAAAAAAGGAATTGTTCGTGGTGTTTTTGGTTGGCCAGCTATTCACACTAGAGGAAGAAGCGGTAAAGCTGAAGAAACAGCAAAAGTAGAAAACATATTTATTGATTGTGGATGTAGCACTAAAGAAGAAGTTGAAAACTTAGGAGTTCATGTAGGTTGCGTAATCACCTATCCAGATGGATTTGAAATTTTAAATGAAAACAAATTTGTTTGTAGAGCTATTGACAATAGAATGGGTGGTTTTATGATTGCCGAAGTGGCAAGACTTTTAAAAGAAAACAAGAAAAAATTACCTTTTGGATTATATGTTGTAAATGCTGTTCAGGAAGAAATTGGTTTACGTGGCGCAGAAATGATTACACAAAGCATCAAACCAAATATTGCGATTGTTACTGATGTTTGTCACGATACAAATACTCCAATGATTGATAAAAAAATTGAAGGTGATTTAAAAATGGGTAAAGGTCCCGTTATTGCTTACGCACCTGCAGTTCAAAATAAATTAAGAGATTTAATTACGGATACCGCTGAAGCAAAGAAAATTCCGTTTCAACGTCATGCGAGTTCAAGAGTTACAGGAACAGATACGGATGCATTTGCTTATAGCAATGGCGGTGTACCGAGTGCATTAATTTCTTTACCCCTGCGTTACATGCACACTACTGTAGAAATGGTTCATAAAGACGATGTGGAAAATGTAATTAAGTTAATCTATGAAACATTATTAAAGATTGAAAGCAATCATGATTTCTCTTATTTCAGATAATGCTTCCATCAGCTAAAAAAATACTAGCAACTCTTTTACTATTGTCATTGACTTTACTAATGAACAGTTGTGGTTCTTCGCGAGGAAAAACTTCAAATTCAAAAGGAACAGTTTACAAAAGCAAAGGAGTTGCTTCATATTATCACGATAAATTTAATGGCAGAAAAACGGCCAGTGGTGAACTTTTTAGCAATAATAATTACACAGCAGCGCATAAAGAATTAGCATTTGGAACAAAAGTTAGAGTCACAAATTTAGAAAACGGAAAATCGGTTATAGTTACGATTACAGATCGTGGGCCATTTTCAAAAGGAAGGGAAATTGACTTATCCAAAAAAGCTTTCATGGAAATTACCGACAAAAAAACACATGGAGAACTTTCCGTAAAAATTGAAGTCTTAAAATAGCCATGTTATTTTGTAAGAAACACATATTCGTTTTTATCTTTATTATCCAAATTGTTTTTGGTTTCAGTCAAAGCGGAAATAAAATAAAAACCGAATTCAACTCACAAAAAGGATTCAATAAAGTTATTTTTTACGAAAATTTAAGTTTAAATCTGAAAAGAAGTTACCGAGATTTTTTCTACAATAATTTCCCAAAACTGGTTTCTGATATTGAAATCCAATCCAATAAAAAAAATCAAATTCGCTACAAATTTTCGCTTGCCGAAATTTATAATATTAAGGAAGAAGAACTAAAATCGATTGAAGTTTTAAAAGAAATTCAGAATGATAAAGATTACCAGCTTTCGCAAACCGAATTGATGACAGTTTTGGTGAGCTTGCAGAAATCGTATTTGAACCTGAATTTGTATTCGAATGTTTTTAAAATCAATTCGGAAATTGCAACACTAAGAAAAAAAGGAGCGGATTTTCCGCTTTGGAGTTACAATTTTAAAAGTAATTTGTATGCCAGATTACAACTTTTCGATAAAGCTATTCCGCAATTAAAATCTGAAATTAAGGAATTATATAAAAATCCGAAACGTGATTCTTTAATTATTCCATCAGCATATAACGATTTAGGATTTTATTATTCAATGGCTAAAAACATTGATAGTTCAAGTTATTATTTCAATTTATCTTTAAAAAAAGCAGAACAATCTATAAAAATTACGGATTTTGAAACCTATCAGCGTCTAATTGGTGTTACTAAAGGAAATATGGCGGTTATAAACATCATGAAAAATGATTACAATGGTGCTATTCCTCTATTAGAAGAAGATACAAAAATCGGATTAAAAAACAATGATGATCCAAGTGGCACAGCACGAAGTTTGATTTTATTGACGGAATGTTATGCTAAAATTGGAAATTATAAAAAGGCCCAAGAAACAATTCTTCTTGCAGAAAAACTTCTTAAATCGGAATCAACCACGCGTACTAAAGTTAGTTATTACAAAACTAAAGCAGAACTCTTAAAAAAGTTGAACCAAAATGAAGAAGCTTATTTATATTATCAAAAAGCTTTTAAACTTGGTGATTCCTTAAATATTGAAAAACAGAAATTGCTTTTGGCTGGAAATGATATTTTGTATCAAATGGAAGAAAAGGATAATTTGATTGAAAAGCAACAAGCCAACATTAATGCTACACAAAAAACAATTCTATCCATTTTAGTACTTTCACTAGGTATAATTTTAGCAACAACACTTTTTTATCTTTATAATTCGAAAAAGAAACGTAAAGAGATAGAGCAGAAAAACTCAGAAATTTCAGCTAAAAACATAATGATTAATGAATCGTTAGCTGAAAAAGAAATGTTATTGAAAGAAATTCATCATCGTGTAAAAAACAATCTTCAAATTATTTCAGGAATTTTAGAGCTTCAAAATTTGAATATTAACGATGAACACGCCAAAGTAATTTTAAAAGAAGGTCAAGCCCGAATTCAATCAATTGCCTTAATCCACAAAACTCTTTATCAATCAGAAAATTTCAGCAATGTTCCTTTAGAAAGTTATTTGGAAGAATTAATTCACGCAATTGAAACTACTTATAAAAACGGCTCAACAAAGATCCAAAGCCAAATAAATGTTGAAAACATTGAGCTTAACATTAATACAGCAATTCCACTAAGTTTAATCATTAACGAGATTATAACTAATTGTTACAAACACGCTTTTACAGAAAAAGAAAAAGGCACTATTGTTATAAATTTGTCTAAAAACAAAGAAGAA
>CAMLRV010000196.1 GCA_946482495.1 uncultured Flavobacteriia bacterium | reverse complement strand
CAAATATGAAAATGTAAACGAAATTTGTAAAAATAGGTTGACTAGCAATATTTTTATCGTGATAGCCAAAATATTTTTCTAGTTGAAACCACATAATTCCTAAAAAAGTGTAGTATATTGCCCATTTAAATTCTATTTTAAATTTACTCATTTTGTGTATCTTTGAAGTCGCTTTTAAAAATTGATTTATGTGTACATTTAAAAAAATAAATGTGCTAGATGTAAATCGAGAGCAAATATAATAATTCAAAAAATAATCTAAAACAATATATGGAAGTAATTCAAGGTACTTGGCACTGGGCAGTTTCTGGTTTTTTAATCGGACTTATTATGTTAGTGTTAACTTATTTTGGTAAAACTTTTGGAATGTCATCGAATCTAAGAAACATTTGTAGTATGACATTTAATAAAAGTAAAATTGAATACTTTGACTTTGATTGGAGAGAACAAAAATGGAATTTAGCTGTAGCTCTAGGTGCAGTTGCTGGTGGTTTTATCGCTTCTTATTTTTTGATGGATTCTTCAAATATTTTGCAAATTAATCCTAAAACAATTGAAAGTTTGAACCAATTAAATATTGAAGCACCAAATGGAAAATTAGGTCCAGATATACTATTTAGTTTAGATAGCTTATTTACATTTAAAGGATTTTTTATTTTATTGATTGGTGGTTTTTTAATTGGATTTGGAACTCCTTATGCAGGTGGTTGTACTTCAGGTCACGCCATTTCTGGATTAAGTAATTTGCAAATTCCTTCACTAATTGCAGTTATTGGTTTTTTTCTTGGCGGATTAATTTCTGCTCATTTTTTAATTCCGTTAATTTTTGGATAGTATGAAGTTGTTGAAATTTTTTATAGTTGGTATTGTTTTCGGAATTGTTTTAACTAAAGCAGAGGCGGTTTCATGGTATAGAATTTATGAAATGTTTATGTTTCAAAGTTTCCACATGTACGGAATTATTGCCACAGCTATTTTTGTAGGTGTGTGTGGGATTAAATTCATTAAGAAAAAAGACATGCAAGGATTTAGAGGTGCAGAAATTAATATTCAAGATAAAGACTTTTCTTTCTCCAGATATATTATTGGTGGAACGATGTTCGGAATGGGATGGGGCTTAGTGGGTTGTTGTCCTGGGCCAATTTTTATTTTGATTGGAAATGGTGTTTTATCTATTTGTGTAGTTTTATTAGGAGCCTTATTAGGAACTTATTTATACGGAGTTTTAAAGAATAAATTACCACATTAAAATAGTAAGAATATAAAAAAAAGCGACCATTTGGTCGCTTTTTTTTATATGATTTCTGCACTTAAACCTGCATCTTGCAATGAAGCACACTGCGGTTTCAATTTTGGTAATTCTCCAGTTTTTACGGTACACTGACCTTTGTAATGAACCAATATAGCGCATTGCTCTGCTTGTTCCCAAGTGTGATCGCAAACACGAACTAAGGTTTCAATTACGTGATCAAAAGTATTTACATCATCATTGTATAATACAATTTCATTGTTTACACCAACTGCTTCTTCAACTAATACTTCTTCTAATATTTCCGTTAAGGTGCTCATAACTAATAATTTCTATTGCAAAGTTATTAATTTTTTACATATTTTAAGCCTAACCAGTTGTTTCTTTCTTTTTTAGATTCAAAAGTTAAACCTAATTTTTCACAACATTCGTTAATTGCATCGAAATCTTCTGTGTAAAATCCGCTTAATAATAAAACAGAATTATCATTCATACAGTTTACGTATGTTTCCATATCATTTAACAAAATATTTCTATTGATATTTGCAATAAATACATCGTATTTCTGACCTTGATTTAGCCAAGAAGCATCACCTTCATAAACGGAAATATGTTTACAATTATTTCGTTCTGCATTTTCAATTGAATTCAAATAACACCAATTGTCAATATCAACAGCATCAATAGGTTGAGCGCCTTTCATTTCAGCTAAAATGGCTAAAATGGCTGTTCCGCAACCCATATCAATCGTTTTTTTATTCGTTACATCTAATTCTAATAAATGTTGAATCATCATGTGTGTCGTTTCGTGATGACCCGTTCCGAAACTCATTTTTGGTTCAATTACGATCTCGTATTTCGCAGAAGTTTCTGGATGAAAAGGCGCACGAACATGACAAATTCCGTCTACATCAATAGGAGTGAAGTTCTTTTCCCATTCTTCATTCCAATTTACAGGTTCAATTTCGTTAGTGGTATAAGAAATTTTAAAATTTTCATTTGAAAGAATTTCGATACGACTTAAAATGTCATCTGAACAAAAATCTTTTTGTACATAAGCATAAACTCCTGTTTCTGTTTCTTCAAAACTTTCAAATGCCGTTTCTTCTAATTGTGCAATTAGGATTTGTGAACCTAATTCTGTAGGCTCAATTGTAAATTGATATTCGATATATGTGTTTGCCATTTGAGTTATTTTGTTAAAAAGAAAAATTCTCTTTCAAGTTCATATTTTAATCTGTTAACACTTCTTCTTATTACAAAATAAGGAATAAAAAACATAGCTAAACCATGAAGTAATATGAATGGGAAGAAAAATGTTTGGTCTCCTTCACCAAATGTAAATCCAATAATAAAAATGGTATAAAATAGGATTAAAAACCCATAAAAAAAGTAGAAAAAATTATTAAAACCATTTATAGTAGCTTCAATTATAAGTTTATCATCCTTTTCTTTAAATATACCTTCAGCAATAGCTGCTGTATTTTTATTGTCAAACATTTTAAATTTACGTCTAATCTTAAAACCTGAAGATGAAACTTTACCTTTAAATTCTTTATTACTAGAATCAAAAGCTTCAAAGATATTAGAAAAAACACCTAATTCGCTATATTCAGTTACTCTAGATAATTCAGAAACAAATTTCTGTTTACTTACATCAAGACTAATACTAAATGTGTTAATTAGTTTTATTTTTTTTAAAAAATCTTTCATCTTAATAAAGCTTTGGAAACTTACTAGGATTAGATTCATTCATAATTTCGTAAACTTTCTCAAAAATATCTTCCGCACTTGGTTTAGAGAAATAATCTCCATCAGTTCCATAACTTGGACGGTGCGCTTTAGCCGTTAAAGTTTGAGGTGCGCTATCTAAATGTTTGTATGCATTCTGATTTTCGATAATTTCTTGTAAAATGAAAGCACTAGCTCCACCAGGAACGTCTTCGTCAATAACTAATAAACGATTCGTTTTTGCTACCGATTTAACAATATCTTTATTGATATCAAATGGTAATAATGATTGGATATCAATAATTTCAGCGTCAATTCCGTTTTCTAATAATTCTTTAGCCGCTTGTTCAACAATTCTTAAAGTTGAACCATAAGAAACTAAAGTTATATCTTTTCCTTCTTTAATTGTTTCTACCACTCCAATTGGCGTTTGAAATTCACCTAAATTAGTTGGCATTTTTTCTTTTAAACGGTAACCATTTAAGCATTCGATAACTAAAGCAGGTTCATCAGTTTTTAATAAGGTATTATAAAAACCAGCAGCTTTTGTCATGTTTCTTGGAACTAAAACGTGAATTCCACGAATTGCGTTTATAATCATTCCCATTGGAGAACCTGAATGCCAAATTCCTTCTAAACGGTGACCACGAGTTCTGATAATTAATGGTGATTTTTGACGACCATGTGTTCTGTATTGAAGTGTTGCCAAATCATCACTCATGATTTGAATTGCATATAATAAATAATCTAAATATTGAATTTCTGCAATTGGTCTTAATCCACGCATTGCCATCCCAATACCTTGACCTAAAATTGTAGCCTCTCGAATTCCAGCATCAGAAACACGTAATTCTCCGTATTTCTCTTGCATACCTTCTAAACCTTGGTTTACATCACCAATGTTTCCAGCATCTTCACCAAAAACTAAAGTTTCAGGATATTTAGCAAAAATTTTATCGAAATTATCTCTTAAAATTAAACGTGCATCCACTTCTTCAGTAGTTTCATCGTAAGCAGGTTTAATTTCTGCTGTAGAAGCAACATTTGAATTCGATTCTGAAAATAAATGCGAACTATATTTTGGTTGAATTTTTTCAATGAAATTCGTAATCCAAGTTGCTAAAGTTTCTCTGTTAGAACCAGTAAGCATTCTCAATACTTTACGAGCAACAACTAATAAATCTTTTCTAATAGGTTCTTTAATTGCAGCTAAATCATTGGCATATTTCTCAATGAAAACTTTATTTTCAGAGTTTTGTGCTACTTGATTTTGGATATGTGCTCATTGCGAGAAGTTATCTGCT
>CAMLRV010000195.1 GCA_946482495.1 uncultured Flavobacteriia bacterium | reverse complement strand
GGCATTTTGTTGTTCAGAAAATACTTCTGTTGCAAAAATTCCATTTTTATCTTTATCAATCAAAATATGTTTTGGTTGTGGTAAAATACAGTGACTTAATCCTCCATAACCACCAATTGTTTCTTGATATGCACCGGTGTTGAAAAATCCAATATATAATGGTTTTTCTTTATTGTATTTTGGTAGATAAACCGCATTCATGTGTTGTTCCGAGTTGTAATAATCGTCACCATCACATGTTAACCCACCTAAAAGTACTCTTTCGTAATTGTCATTCCAACGGTTAACTGCTAACATTACGAAACGCTTATTAATTGCCCAAGTGTCTGGCAAAGTAGTAATAAATGATGAGTCAATCATGTTCCAATTTTCTCTATCATTTTGTTTTTTTTGATATAAAACTTGGTATAATGCGCCACCTGCTTCACCTACAGTAAATGAACCGAATTCTGTAAAAATATGTGGAACATCAACTTCAGCTTCGTCACAAGCGATTTTGATTTGATTTAAAATTTCATCTACCATATATTGGTAATCGTATTCAAAAGCTAATGAATTTTTAATCGGGAAACCACCACCAATATTTAAACTATCAAGTGTAGGACATTCCTTTTTTAAAGCAATATATACTTTCAAACATTTTACTAATTCATTCCAGTAATAGGCAGTATCACGAATACCGGCATTGATAAAAAAGTGAAGCATTTTTAATTCCACTTTTTTATTGTCGGCAATTTGTTTTCTATAAAAAGGAACGATGTCTTTATATCCAATTCCTAAACGAGATGTGTAAAATTCGAACTTTGGTTCTTCTTCAGCAGCAATTCTAATTCCGATTTTAAATTTACCGTCAATTTGTTCTTGTAGTAAGTCTAATTCTTCGTAGTTATCGATAACTGGAATCGTATTTTTATGACCGTTATTAATTAAACGAGCAATATTCGTAATATATTGATCACGTTTGAAACCATTACAAACAATAAAAGAATTTTTATTGATTTTTCCTTGCTCCATTAAATTCTCCACAATATTGATATCGAAAGCAGAAGAAGTTTCAATGTGAATGTTATTTTTTAAAGCTTCATTTAAAATGAATTCAAAATGTGAGCTTTTTGTACAATAACAATAAAAATATTTGGCTTCATAACCATGTTTTTCCATTGAATTTCTGAACCACATCTTAGCTTTATTGATGTTTTCGGAAATTTTTGGCAAGTAAGTAAACTTTAAGGGAGTACCATATTGTTCAACCAATTTCATCAAATCGATACCGTGAAATTGTAAATTGTCTTTATTTAAAGTAAACTCTTCTTGCGGAAAATAGAAAGTTTGATTAATAAGATCGGAATATTTTGTATTCATTATAAAAAAATAATTGTTTAATTGAAAAATTAGTACAAAAACGATTAGCAAAAGTAAAAATAATATTGCTAAAAATGTCAGTAATTTAAAAAAATATTAATTCTGTAAATAATCTTCAAAGGCTAATAAAATCAATGAGTTATCTACTGTTTGGTTGATTTTAATTTCACCAATTTTATTTAATAAAGCAAATTGTACTTTACCAAACTCATTTTTCTTGTCAAAAATTAATAAATCTATGATTTTCTGAATATCAGCTTCATTAAAGGTTATCTTTTCAAATACATCTGTTATAATGTATTTTATTTCTGCATATTCTTCTTTAGAAATTAAATCCAGTTTTAATGATAAATAACTTTCTAAAATCATTCCAACAGCAATTGCCTCGCCGTGTAGCAATGTTCTTTTATCTTCAGATTCTAAGCAATAACTTTCTATCGCATGGCCTAAAGTATGTCCGAAATTAAGTGCTTTTCGAATTCCATTTTCGGTTAAATCTTCTGATACAATTTTATTTTTTATTTCAACTGATTCTTTAATTAAAATATCTAAATCATCTGTATTTAAGTTGTTTAGATTTTTTAATTTATCCCAATAATTTTTATCGTAAATCAATCCATGCTTTAACATTTCCGCTAAACCTGAACGCATTTCATTTGCAGGCAAAGATTCTAAAAACTTGGTTAAAATCAATACCGATTTCGGTTCTCTAATGACACCAATTTGATTCTTTAAATTCCCTAAATCAACTCCGTTTTTACCACCAATTGATGCATCAACCATAGATAAAAGCGTAGTTGGAATATTTATAAAATCTATTCCTCTTTTAAAAGTACTAGCTACAAATCCTCCGATATCAGTAATAACACCACCACCTAAATTCAGCATGATACTTTTTCTATCTCCACCTAATTCAATTAAAGTATGCCATAAATCTAAACAAGTGTATATGTTTTTATTTTCTTCACCCACTTCAATTTCAATGATTTCAATTTCGATTTCAGTTGCTAAATTTGATAAAAAATAAGGCAAGCAATTTTCATTTGTGTTTTCATCTACTAAAACAAATATTTTGGAATAGTTTTCTTTTGCTAGAAGATTCTCCAAATACACGAAACTATTGTCGTTAAAATAAATTGAATAATTATTGGCTTGAACAGGATTCATCGGTTTTTTTTATAAATTCTTTGCAAAATAAATTAAAAAATATGAGAAATCATTACTTCAATAAGTATATTTGCATTCCTAATTTTCATACTTAATAATGGAAAAAATATTTAACAATACAGAAAACGCATTTTCATTAAAATCAAATGCAGAATTAAACAGAGCACATTTTTTATTCCAAATGATTGGAAAACCATCTTTGGTAAAAATCGGAACTTCTTTAACCAATTTCGCATTACGATTTCATTTACCAGTTGAGGGATTAATTAGAAAAACAGTTTTTGATCATTTTTGTGGTGGTGTAAGCGAAGAAGATTGCTTAAAAGTAGTTGCAAATATGTACACTAAAGGTGTTTCTTCGGTTTTAGATTATTCTGTTGAAGGAAAAGAAGAAGAAGAACAGTTTGATGCTTGTTTAAAAATGACCATGAAAACAATTGACTTCGCAAGAGATAATAAAGCTATTCCTTTCGCAGTTTTTAAACCAACTGGCTTAGGAAGAATTGATTTATACGAGAAAATAGGGGCGAAATTGCCATTAAGCTCAAGTGAACAAAATGAATGGAATAGAGTAGTGGCTCGATTTGAAAAAATTTGCCAATACGCTTATGATAATGATGTTCAAATTTTGATTGACGGAGAAGAAACTTGGATGCAAGATGCAGCTGATAACTTAGTTGAAAAAATGATGGAGAAATTCAATACTAAAAAAGCATTGATTTTCAACACGTTACAATTATATCGTTGGGATAGAGTTCCATACTTAAAAGCATTACACTCTAGAGCAAAAGAGAAAGGTTATCATATTGGTATGAAATTAGTACGTGGTGCTTATATGGAAAAAGAAGCAAAACATGCAGAAGAAAAAGGATACAAAAACCCAATTTGCGAAAGCAAACAAGCTTCTGACGATAATTTCAATGCTGGATTAACTTATATGTTAGAAAACATTAATGAAATGGCTGTTTTTGCTGGAACACATAATGAAGAAAGCTCTTATTTGTTAATGGAATTAATGGAGCAAAACGGAATAGCTAAAAACGACAACAGAATTTGGTTTGGACAATTATATGGCATGAGTGATAATATCAGTTATAACTTGGCTGCAAACGGTTATAATGTTGCTAAATATTTACCATTTGGACCTGTTAGAGATGTAATGCCTTATTTAATTAGAAGAGCTCAAGAAAATACTTCTGTTGCTGGACAAACTGGTAGAGAATTAACTTTAATAATTACTGAAAGAAATAGAAGAAAATTGAAATAAAAAAATATTTTTTTTAAACAATAAAGTCCATCAAAAATTGTACAAAAATTTTGATGGATTTTTTATTTATTAAAATTGTGAGAATTTTAAATGATTTTTTAATAAGTATGGATATTTTTTTATATTTTTGGTCTTAACTTAATTAAAATTAACGACATATGAAAAAAATTACTTTTAAAACTTTATTACTAATCACACTTCTATTCAATGGGGTAAGCTCATTGGCGCAATCAGACTATTATGATGCGATTGTTTCAGATAATTCTACATCTGGAAACATGAGAGCTCCACATGGTTTATTCAGATATGGTAGAGGTGTAATTTTGATCAAACCTACAGAAATGGCTGCTTCTGGAATTGTTAACGGAAATGTTATCAATGCTATTGCTTTTAATTATCTTGTTGGTCAAGATGTTGCTACTTCAGGATCTTTAATTTTGTATTTACAAAATACTACTGATGTAACAAACACAAAAAGTACTACTTGGGCTACTGCTATTTCTGGTATGACT
>CAMLRV010000194.1 GCA_946482495.1 uncultured Flavobacteriia bacterium | reverse complement strand
ATGTTACGTAAACCAATTTTTCCAGAAAAAGGCGCTCTGATTGTTGTTTTAGCAATTTGAGCTTGAATCAATTGGGTTTGTGCTTTTAAACTTCTGAATTCAGCGCTAGCAATGTCGTATTCTTCTTGACTGATAGCTTCTTTTTGTAGTAATAACTTCGCTCTTCTTTCGTTTTCCGAAGCTAATTTTTGTTTGGTTATGGCTTGAGATAATTGTGCTCTCAATTCAATATCGTTTACTTTTAATAAAACCTGACCTTTGCTCACTTGTGTGCCTTCTGAAAAAGAGATTTTCTCTACAATTCCAGACACTTCACTTCTAATTTCTACATTTTCATTAGCTTCAATAGAACCCGATAACGAAATCGCATTTGAGAAATCTTTTGATGAAACTACAATAGCGGTAACGTTTAAAGGCGGTTTTTTATCTCCTTTTTTATCATTTTTTTCAGATTCCGAGGCGTTTTTTGTAATTCGGTAACCAATTAAACCTAAAATTGTTAGTGCAATTATTGTAATACTGATAGTTTTAATCTTCATGATAAAAAAGCTTTGATTTGATACAAAGCTAGCTTTACTAATTTATTCTACCAAAACCTTACAAAATTTTTAACATTGTTGTAGATACAAATGTTTGAGATTTTTGATGTAAAGTTGGTTGTGACAAATTTTTCATTTCAAATTTTTTGTCACAGTTTTAGTGACATTTTTTTTAGATTAAATTTTTTTGTCACAGGTTTGTGGCAAATTTTATAGAATGGATTTTTTTGCCACGAATTCACGAATTTAAAATTTGTTAAATAAAATTCTTATCGACTTTGTCGATAATTATTCGAATTAAAATAATACAATTAAGAAATTCGTGAATTCGTGGCAAAAATTATTACAAGTGGCTTTAATTATTTTGTTGCAAAATTTTTAGTTGAATTTTTTTTGCAACAGTTTTTGTTGCAAACTTTTTAATTTTTAAAATTTTGCAACAAGCTTGTTTTGAGAGTAGGGAATAAAAAAAACTCCTAATTTGGGTTAGGAGTTTAGTGGTTTGTTTTTATTTACCACGCGAAAGATTCATGTGGTAGTGGGGACTTAAAATTTATATTTCTTCTTCTAATAATTTAAAAATTGCTGATACATCATCGTTATCATCATCAAAATTAAAATTGAGACTACCAATTAGATGTAGCTCGTTGTTTGAAATTTTCCCCTTATACTTTGCTTTGTAATCACCTGAAACTTCAAATTCGATTTCATTTTCAAAAATTTTATATTTCCCTCTTGTTAAATATCCTTTGTTGAACCATTTTCGAACTCTACGTTGAATATCCCGATCAAGTATATTAGCACTTAGATTTACAAAAATAACTTCCCCATCATCAAAGAAACGTACGCAATAATACATTCCTTTTTTAGCTGAATGAATATAAAATCTATCATACTCAATATTTACTTTTATACTATTCATTTCAATGTCTTCAATTACATCTTCATTAGGTTTTAAATTAAAATATTTTTCAACATTAAATACAAACTGTGATAAAGTATACATCCAGAAATCAACATTTGCAAAATCTGAAATCTCTTTAATTAGTTCTTCTTTTGGACGAGTAATCTTTGTGTCACTTCCTTTTTTTTCAATGTAACACCAATCATTTTTCACATCATCTGTAATGAAAACTAAAGGTTTTGTAGTGATTCTTGCATATTCTAAAATCTGTTTCCAAATTATTAAATCACCAAACGCTTGCATACCTTCTTTATTATTTCGACCATTTAAATCCTCATACCCAGGTGGAATCTTATGAGTATATCTAAATTCACCTTCTTTAGCTATATTCATTAATTGTTCGAAAGTAAAAGCTTTTCCTGAATTGAAATTATGTTCAATTGCTTTTAAGACATCATCTTCGTTTTCAAGTTTCAAAATATCTTTTGCACGTTCATCTATTTCTAATTCTACAGCTTTAATTAACTCTGAAAGTCCATTTTGATACTTCTTATGAGTTTGATCAAAAGTTTTAAATATATTGTCACTCAGATATGGATGAGCAAATTTTTTCTTAGTTTTATTTTTAAGATTTTCTAACTGATTTTCAAATTTTTTAGACAAATCGAGCATTTGAGAAATTTCCTCACTTTTCAGTTTTCCATATTTTTCAGAAATAGGGTTTTTTAGAGTCTTATTTCTATTTTTTAAATACTCAAATTCCACGTGGTTAGGTATCCAAAGCCTATCTTTAATTAGTGGGAAAACTTTTGTAAATAAAAATTTTTTTGTATCGGGAGAATAATTATAAAAGTTCAATAATGCAGAAGTATCAAAAACAAATACACATTGTTTCCAAATCTCAGTTTCTCTTATATCAGTTATAAAGTATTTATCGATAATTGTCTTGTCCATACTATAGGTTTAAATAATTTGAATAATTAATAAATATTGACACACTTTTCTAAGTAAAAATATTTATTAGTCTTTTTGTATTTCGTAAATATATAAAATTCTTACAAACTCACAAATTGCGAATATTTTTTTAGATTCTTCGTGCCTCAGAATGACAAACGTTGCGTCTTTTCTCTATATTCTTTTCTCTATTCTCTTTTTTAAGAAATATAATTCCAAATACTTTTCTTCTTGCTAATTTCTAAGAACACTTCTTTTAGTTTGGCGTGTTCGGGGAAGTTCATACTTGGATCTTCTTTTAGTAATTTTACCGCCATGTGTCGTGCCACTTATAAAATATCTCGGTCTTTTACTAAATCGGCAATTTGTAGGTTTAACACACCGCTTTGTTGTTTTCCCATAATGTCACCTGGTCCACGTAATTTCAAATCTACTTCCGCAATTTCAAATCCGTCATTGGTTCGTACCATGGTTTCCATTCGGGTTTTACTGTCTTCAGAAAGTTTGTAATCGGTCATTAAAATGCAATAACTTTGTTCAGCACCACGCCCAACTCTTCCACGCAACTGATGCAATTGTGACAAGCCAAAACGTTCGGCACTTTCAATTACCATTACAGAAGCATTGGGTACATTTACACCAACCTCAATAACAGTCGTGGCCACCATAATATTGGTTTTTCCTTCGGCAAAGCGTTTCATTTCTTCATCTTTGTCGGCAGGTTTCATTTTTCCATGTAAAATAGAAATAGAATATTGTGGCAAAGGAAAATCGCGCGAAATACTTTCATACCCGTCCATCAAATCCTTATAATCCATCTTTTCCGATTCCTGAATTAACGGATACACAATATACACTTGTCGGCCTTTGGCAATTTCATCTTTCAAGAATTTCCAAACCATTAAACGTTTGCTATCAAATCGGTGTACGGTTTGAATGGGTTTTCGTCCTGGTGGCAATTCATCAATAACAGAAATATCTAAATCGCCGTATAAACTCATGGCTAGAGTACGAGGAATTGGAGTGGCCGTCATCACGAGTACGTGTGGGGGCACAGGAGCCCCATCATTGGAGGGGTTAGGGGAGGCTTTACCCCACAATTTACTTCTTTGTTCCACACCAAATCGATGCTGTTCATCTATAACCGCTAAACCTAAATTTTTAAATTGGACTTTATCTTCCAATAAAGCGTGTGTTCCGATAATAATATCTAAGGTTCCGTTTTCTAATTCTTCGTGAATGATTCTTCGTTCCGCCGTTTTGGTAGAACCGGTTAGAATTCGGATGTTGATGTTTAAGTCTTTTGCTAGTTGTGTAATACCATTAAAATGCTGATTTGCTAGAATTTCTGTTGGTGCCATCAAACAACTTTGAAAGCCGTTATCTTTCGCGATAAGCATACACATTAACGCTACAATGGTTTTTCCTGAACCCACATCACCTTGCAATAAACGATTCATTTGTGCGTGACTTCCTAAATCGTTTCGTATTTCTTTCAATACTCGTTTTTGAGCATTAGTTAATTCAAAAGGCAAATGATTGTTGTAAAAGTTATTAAAGTTTTCGCCGATAATTTCGAACGGAAAACCTTTAATTTTATGTTTTCGAATTAAGTTTTTCGTAATTAATTGCAGTTGAATAAAAAACAATTCTTCAAACTTTAATCGGAATTGCGCTTTGGCTAAAAGATCTTGGTTTTTCGGAAAATGTATGTTGACTAAAGCCTCTTTTTTCGGAATCAGTTTTAATTCTTCGATAATAGAAACTGGCAACGTTTCCGAAAATAATTGATGTGTTTCCGAAAATAATTGCATCATCATTTTATTGATGACTTTATTCGTAACGCCTTTGTTATTTAGTTTTTCGGTACTTGGATACACAGGTTGCATCGCGCTTCGTAACGCAGTTTTGTGTTCTTCCAATAATTCAATTTCT
>CAMLRV010000193.1 GCA_946482495.1 uncultured Flavobacteriia bacterium | reverse complement strand
TACACGTTGGTGCTTTAGCGTGGAATGGTTTTATGACATTTGGTATGATTTATTGGATTATACCAAGAATTACAAAAACACAATTATACTCTCAAAAATTAGCTAATGCCCATTTCTGGATTGGAACTTTAGGTATCATTTTATATGCTTTACCAATGTATGTGGCCGGTTTTGTGCAATCGTTAATGTGGAAACAATTTAACGAAGACGGAACGTTAGTTTATGGACAATTTATGGATACGGTTGTGGAAATTATGCCCATGTATGCGATGCGTTCTATTGGAGGAATTTTATACTTAGTAGGTGTTTTAGTTGGAGTATATAATGTTATTAAAACCGTAAAACAAGGTTCAGCCGTTACAGACGAAGAAGCAGAAGCAGCTGCTTTACCAGTAATCTCATCAAGCCGATTAAGAAATGAAAAAGTGCATGCTTGGTTAGAACGTAAACCGGTTCAATTTACCATTTTAACAGTTGTAGCTGTTTCAATTGGAGGTTTAATTCAAATTGTTCCAATGTTAATTGTGAAATCTAATATTGCAACCATTACAAGTGTAAAACCTTATACCCCATTAGAATTAGAAGGAAGGGATTTATACATCCGTGAAGGTTGTAACAACTGCCACTCACAAATGATTCGCCCTTTTAGAAGTGAAGTAAAACGTTATGGTGAATATTCAAAATCTGGAGAATATGTTTATGATCATCCACACTTATGGGGTTCAAAAAGAACTGGACCCGATTTAATGAGAGTGGGTGGAAAATATCCTCATAGCTGGCATTTTAGCCATATGTGGAGTCCCCAAGCCACTACCACGGGCTCTATTATGCCAGCTTATAAATGGATGTTTGACAATAAAAAAATGAAACACGACGACATTCAGAAAAAAATGAGTGTGATGAAAACATTAGGTGTACCATATACTGATAATGACATTGCCAATGCCTTTACAAGTATTGAAAAACAATCTCGAGAAATTGAAAAAGGTTTAGAAACAGATCCGAATTTCTCTAAATCTTACGCGGCAAGTAAAGAAAAAGCAAAACTAACTGGCGAAAAATTTGTTCAAATGAAAGACAGAGAAATTGTTGCCTTAATTGCTTACTTACAGCGTTTAGGTACTGATATTAAAGTTAAAAAATAATAGCATGTTAAAGTTTGTCAAACACAATTTGGAAAGTATCAATGGTGTTGAAATTTTCCCAATAATTTCACTAGTTATTTTCTTCATCATTTTTGTTTCCTACTTGATTTATGCTTTATCATATAGTAAAGAGCAAGTAAAAATTATGAGTGAATTACCATTTAATGAAAACTAAAAATTAGTAGTATGAGAAAGTTTATTCCAGTATATGTTAGATTCCCATTATTTTATGCAATCGTATTTGCTTTAACTGAATATTTCATTGATTCAGGCGACAGACCTGCATTTGTGAAATACCCAATTATACCAATTATCCACGTATTTCTAATTTTTATATTCATTACTATCGAAATCATTTTGAATGCGGTAGATAATGTATCGTATCAATTATTATCTGATGAAGCTAAAGCAAAATTTGATATCGAAAGCAAAAAATCGTTCACACAAACGGAATTCTATAAAAAATGGATGCACAAAATTTCCGATTTAAAACCTATTGAAAACGAAAAAGATATCGAATTAGATCATGAATATGATGGTATCAAAGAATTGGATAATGGCTTGCCTCCTTGGTTTACAGGTTTATTTTATGCAACTATTGTTTTTGCCATAGTGTATTTGGTTAGATTTCATGTTATTGGTGATTATACGCAAGAACAAGAATATGTAATGGATAATGCCCTTGCGGAGAAAAAAGTGGAAGAATACAATAAAACAGCCCCAGATTTAATGAATATCGACAAAGTAACGCAACTTACAGAAGCGCCTGCTTTAGCCGAAGGAAAAACAATTTTCACCACTAACTGTGTGCTTTGTCATAAAGCAGATGGTGGTGGTGCCATCGGACCAAATTTAACGGATGATAACTGGATTAATGGTGGTGGAATTAAAAATCTTTTCAAAACGATTACAGAAGGTGGCCGACCAGGAAAAGGAATGGTAGCATGGAAAGAGAGTTTAAAGCCTACAGAAATTCAAAAAGTAGCAAGTTATGTGATGTCGTTACACGGTTCAAAACCAGCTGGTGGAAAAGCGCCTGAAGGAGAAGTTTGGAAGGAAGATGTAGCAGCTAAATAAAAAATGTGATGTTAAATAATGATGAGGAGAGTTTTCGAGATTCCATCGGAACCATAAATGAAAAAGGAAAGAGGAAATTTATTTTTCCTAAAAAACCAAACGGTAAGTTTTATAACAGAAGAAAACTACTAAGTTATGTATTATTAGCTTTTTTACTATCGAGTCCGTTTATTAAAGTAAATGGCAATCAGTTCTTATTATTTAATGTTTTAGACAGAAGATTCAACATTTTCGGTATGCCATTTTGGCCACAAGATTTTTATTTAGTGGTTGTTTTAATGATCATTGGCGTAGTGGGATTAACGCTTTTTACAGTGGCTTTTGGTCGGGTATTTTGCGGTTGGTTTTGCCCGCAAACTATTTTTATGGAAATGGTTTTTCGCCGAATTGAATATTGGATTGATGGTGATAGAGGTGCACAAATTAAACTCGACAACCAAGAATGGAATGCTGAAAAAATTAGAAAACGTACTATAAAATGGTTAGTGTTTTTTATCATTTCTTTCCTGATTGCAAATGTCTTTTTGGCCTATTTAGTAGGTAGTGATACTTTAGAAGCCATGATTGTTGAAGGTCCATTAAGTAATGTAAAAACCTTAATTGCTTTATTACTTTTTACAGGTATTTTCTATTTTGTATTCACATGGTTTAGAGAACAAGTTTGTATCATTGCTTGCCCTTACGGAAGATTACAAGGTGTGTTGTTAGACAATAAATCGATAGTTGTGGCGTATGATTATGTTCGTGGTGAGGGTGAAAACGGAAGGGCTAAATTCAAAAAAAATGAAGACAGAGCAGCTTTAAAATTTGGTGATTGTATTGATTGTCATCAATGTGTAAATGTTTGCCCAACCGGAATTGATATTCGTCATGGAACGCAATTAGAATGTACCAATTGCACGGCTTGTATGGACGAATGCGATTTGATGATGGAGAAAGTGAATTTGCAAAAAGGTTTAATTCGTTTTGCAAGTGAAGTAGAAATTACCAAAAAGGAAAAGTTCAAGTTGACCACTAGAATGAAAGGCTATATTGCCGTGTTAGCCATTTTAACTACAGTTATGGTTTCAATGATCTTATTACGAACAGAAGTGGATACCAAAATACTAAGATTATCAGGTCAATTATATGAAGAAAAAGGCTCAATGATTAGTAACGTGTACACCTACAGAATCTTGAATAAAACAAACAATAATTTAAAAAACATTACATTCAAATTAATCCATCCAAAAAAAGGAACTTTAAAATTAGTAGGAAATGCAACACTTCATGTAGAAAAAGCAGGTGCAACAACTGGAACTTTATTTGTAGAAATTCCGAGTATTTTGTTAGAAACCGATAATACTAAAATTAATATAGAAGTGCAACAAGGCAAGAAAGTGATTCAAACCATAACTACTAATTTCCTTGGTCCAAGAACGTTTAATTAAAATTTACAAAAATGAAAATAAATTGGGGAACAGGAATTGTTATTGGCTTTGGAAGCTTTATGGCTTTTATCTTATCATTTGTGTTTTTAGTACAATCTAACGCAAAATACGATAATGAATTAGTCGCTGCTGATTATTATAAACAAGAAAGCAAGGTGCAAAGTGATATTGAAAGTCAGCAACTTTCAAACGCATTAAAAACAAAATTGAAAATTGAAAAAACAGATGCTGGTTTACAAATTATATTTCCATCTGATTTCGATTATAAAAAAATAAATGGAACTATTTCCCTTTATAGACCGTCAAACCAAAAGTTGGACTTTGATTCCAAAATTTCTCTATCAAGTCCAATAATGCTCATACCTAAACATAAATTGGCTGGCGGTCTTTGGGAAATAGCTATCCATTGGAAAGTGGGTGAAATTACTTATCTAAATAAAGAAACGGTTTATTTTTAATTTAGGATTTACGATTTGGGATTTACGATATTTAATTAAAATATAGAAATAATGCTTTATTCTGCTCTAATATTCGGATTCATTAGTAGTTTGCACTGCGTGGGTATGTGCGGTCCAATTGCTATGATGATTCCAGTGGATAGAGAGCATACAATTAAAAAATGGTTACAAATTAGCACCTATCAAATCGGACGAGTTACGGCTTATACTTCATTAGGCTTACTTTTCGGATGTTTAGGTGCTGGTTTTTTCTTAGCC
Organism: uncultured Flavobacteriia bacterium; assembly: GCA_946482495.1. The sequence goes on along the minus strand of CAMLRV010000193.1, from coordinate 17 downwards.
GGATTTCAACAACAATT
>CAMLRV010000192.1 GCA_946482495.1 uncultured Flavobacteriia bacterium | reverse complement strand
TCTAAAGTTAACCCGAGTAACAAGTATATCGTAGAACGTAGAAAGAAATAATAAGATATGGCACGTTCATTAAAAAAAGGACCTTTTGTTCACTATAAATTAGAGAAAAAAGTACAAGAGAATATAGAAGGTGGTAATAAGAATGTTGTGAAGACTTGGTCTAGAGCATCTATGATTATTCCAGATTTTGTAGGACAAACTATCGCTGTTCACAATGGCCGTCAATTCGTTCCAGTTTATGTTACTGAGAACATGGTAGGTCATAAATTAGGAGAATTTTCACCAACAAGATCTTTTAGAGGTCACGCTGGTGCAAAAAATAAAGGTAAAAAATAAGAAGTCATGGGAGTTCGTAAAAGAGAAGCAGCTGACGCAAGAAAAGAAGCTAACAAGCAAATTGCGTTCGCGAAGTTAAATAACTGCCCTTCTTCACCAAGAAAGATGCGTTTAGTAGCGGATCAAGTAAGAGGTCAGAAGGTAGAAAATGCTCTTAATATATTAAGATTCAGTCCAAAAGAAGCTTCAAAAAAATTAGAGAAATTAGTTTTATCTGCCATTGCAAACTGGTCAGCTAAAAACGAAGGATCTAGTATGGAAGATGCTGGCTTATTTATTAAAGAGATCAGAGTTGATGGTGGTATGATGTTAAAAAGATTACGTCCTGCACCTCAAGGAAGAGCACACAGAATTAGAAAACGTTCTAATCACGTAACAGTGGTTTTAGGAGCTATCAATAACACACAAAGTAATTAATTAACAGTATGGGACAAAAGACAAATCCAATTGGAAACAGACTTGGTATCATCAGAGGATGGGACTCAAACTGGTATGGTGGAAATGATTACGGTGATAAAATCGCCGAAGATTACAAAATCAGAAAGTATATCCATGCGCGTTTAACGAAAGCTAGTGTATCTAAAATAATTATCGAGAGAACTTTAAAACTTGTAACCGTTACTATCACTACTGCTAGACCTGGTATTATTATCGGAAAAGGCGGACAAGAGGTAGACAAGTTAAAAGAAGAACTTAAGAAAATTACTGATAAGGAAATTCAAATCAACATTTTCGAAATCAAGAGACCTGAATTAGATGCTTATTTAGTAGCTAACTCTATCGCTCGTCAAATCGAAAGTCGTATTTCTTACAGAAGAGCTATCAAAATGGCTATCGCTGCTGCTATGAGAATGAACGCAGAAGGAATTAAAGTTTTAATTTCTGGTCGTTTAAATGGTGCAGAAATGGCACGTTCTGAAGGTTTCAAAGAAGGAAGAATTCCGTTATCAACTTTCAGAGCTGATATCGATTATGCATTAGCTGAAGCTCACACTACTTATGGTAGAATGGGAATCAAAGTATGGATAATGAAAGGTGAAGTTTATGGTAAGAGAGATCTTTCTCCGTTAGTAGGTATGGACAAAAAAGGGCCAAAATCTACAGGATCTGCTCCAGCTAGTAAAGGTAAACCAAACGCACGCAAAAGAAAGTAATTTTTTAAATTAAAGAAAAATGTTACAACCTAAAAGAACAAAATATCGTAAGGTACAAAAGGGTAGAATGAAAGGAAACTCTCAAAGAGGGCACATCCTATCAAACGGTATGTTTGGGATTAAATCTTTAGACTCAGCTTTTATCACTTCACGTCAAATTGAAGCATCTCGTATTGCTGCAACTCGTTACATGAAAAGAGAGGGTCAATTATGGATTAAAATTTTCCCAGATAAACCTATTACAAAGAAACCACTTGAGGTACGTATGGGTAAAGGAAAAGGAGCAGTTGAATATTGGGCTGCTGTTGTAAAACCAGGAAAAATTATGTTTGAAGTAGGTGGAGTGCCTATCTCAGTTGCTAAAGAGGCGTTACGTCTTGCTGCACAAAAACTTCCTGTAAAAACTAAGTTTATCGTTGCTAGAGATTTCGAAGCATAATAAAAAGTAATTATGAAACAATCTGAAATAAATAATCTATCTACAGCTGACTTACAAGCTAAGCTTGCTCAGGTGAAGAAAACGTACAACGACCTTAAAATGGCTCATGCTATTTCTCCAATCGAGAATCCGCTTCAATTGAGAACATTAAGAAGATCAGTAGCAAGAATTGCAACTGAGCTAACTAAAAGAGAGTTACAATAATTGTATTCTGCTGAAAGATGGAAAAAAGAAATTTAAGAAAAGAAAGAGTTGGTGTTGTTACTAGTAACAAAATGGAGAAATCTATCGTTGTTTCTGAAACAAAAAGAGTAAAACACCCTATGTATGGTAAGTTCGTGTTAAAAACTAAGAAATATGTTGCACACGACGAAACAAACGACTGTAACATTGGTGATACAGTAAAGATCATGGAAACAAGACCTTTATCTAAATCTAAATGTTGGAGATTAGTTGAAATCATTGAAAGAGCTAAGTAATTATGGTACAACAAGAATCAAGATTAAAAGTAGCAGATAACACGGGAGCAAAAGAAGTTTTAACTATCCGTGTTCTAGGTGGAACGAAACGTCGTTACGCATCTGTAGGTGATAAAATTGTAGTTTCTATTAAAGATGCAACTCCTAACAGTAATGTTAAAAAAGGATCTGTTTCAACTGCAGTTGTTATACGTACCAAAAAAGAAGTAAGAAGAGCCGATGGTTCATACATCAGATTTGATGATAACGCATGTGTGTTATTAAATGCAGGTGGTGAAATGAGAGGTACTCGTGTTTTTGGTCCAGTAGCTAGAGAACTTCGTGAAAAACAATTCATGAAAATTGTATCATTAGCACCTGAGGTGCTTTAATTCTCAAAGAAATGATGAAAATTAAAATAAAATCAGGAGACCTAGTAAGAGTTAATGCTGGTGATCATAAAGGACAAGAAGGTAAAGTTTTACGTGTAATTCGCGATAAAAATAAAGCTGTAGTGGAAGGAATTAACATGGTTTCTAAACATACGAAACCAAGTGCTAAAAACCCACAAGGTGGAATCGTGAAAAAAGAAGCTCCTATTCATATTTCTAACTTAGCGTTAGTAGATGCTAAATCTAAAGGTACTACTAAAGTTGGTTTCAGAATGGATGGAGATACAAAAGTAAGATTTTCAAAAAAATCTAATCAAGTTATATAGTTATGGCATACGTACCTAGACTAAAAGAGGAATATAAAAGTAGAATAGTTTCTGCTTTGAAAGAAGAATTTGGTTACAAAAATGTAATGCAAGTTCCAAAATTGGAAAAAATTGTTATTAGCCGTGGTGTTGGTGCTGCTGTGTCTGACAAAAAATTAGTAGATTACGCTGTTGAAGAGTTAACTAAAATTACTGGTCAAAAAGCTGTTGCTACAATTTCTAAAAAAGACGTTGCTTCATTCAAATTAAGAAAAGGTATGCCAATTGGTGCTAAAGTAACTTTACGTGGAGAAAGAATGTATGAGTTTTTAGATAGACTTATTACTTCGTCTTTACCACGTGTAAGAGATTTTGGTGGAATTAAGTCTACTGGATTCGACGGAAGAGGTAACTACAACTTAGGTGTTTTAGAGCAAATCATTTTCCCAGAAATTGATATCGATAAAGTAAACAAAATCTCTGGAATGGATATTACTTTTGTTACATCTGCTCAAACAGATAAAGAAGCGAAATCATTATTAACTGAATTAGGTTTACCTTTCAAAAAGAACTAAGTTATGGCTAAAGAATCAATGAAAGCCCGTGAGGTTAAGAGACAAGCTGTTGTAGATAAGTATGCTGAAAAAAGAAAAGCTTTGAAAAAAGCTGGTGATTATGAAGCATTACAAAAATTACCTAAAAACGCTTCTCCAATTCGTTTACACAACCGTTGTAAATTAACAGGAAGACCAAGAGGTTATATGCGTCAGTTTGGTATTTCACGTGTAACATTCCGTGAAATGGCTAATCAAGGGTTAATCCCAGGAGTTAAAAAAGCTTCTTGGTAATCTCGCAAAAAGTTATTACTTTTGCAAACTGAAAAATAATTTTAATTGATTAAAGGTTCAGGAAGCGAGTGCTTCCTGAAAACCGTAATCGCAAATTTATACATATGTATACAGATCCAATTGCAGATTTTCTTACGAGAATTAGAAATGCAGCAAGAGTAAACCATAAAGTGGTTGAAATTCCTGCTTCTAACTTGAAAAAAGAAATCACAAAGATTTTATTCGATCAAGGATATATCTTAAGTTACAAATTTGAAGATTCTACTGTTCAAGGTACAATCAAAATCGCTTTAAAGTATGATAAAGATACTAAAGAGTCAGTAATTAAAGATATCCAAAGAATTAGTAAACCAGGTTTACGTAAGTACGCAAGTTCAACGAACATCCCAAGAATTTTAAACGGTTTAGGTATTGCTATTGTGTCAACTTCTAAAGGAGTTATGACTGGTAAGCAAGCTAAACAATTGAATGTTGGTGGTG
>CAMLRV010000191.1 GCA_946482495.1 uncultured Flavobacteriia bacterium | reverse complement strand
AATCCTTTCATTTTAAATGATTATTATGAAACAGAAACTGATAATTATAAAAAAGGAAAAGTAACGTATCCGTTCAGAGATTTAGCTCCAGGATTACACACTATTTTGTTTAAAGCTTGGGATGTTTATAATAATCTAATTACTGGCGAAATTCAATTTATAGTAATTGGTGATGGTGATTTAGAATTAGATCATGTTTTAAATTATCCTAACCCATTTGTGAGTTATACCGAATTTTGGTTCAATCATAATAGACCTTTTGAACCTCTTGATGTACAAGTGCAGATTTTAACAATTACTGGTAAATTAGTAAAAACAATTAATCAAACTATTGTAAGTGAAGGGTTTAACTCTAGAGATGTGAAATGGGATGGTAGAGATGACTTCGGAGATAAAATTGGAAAAGGGGTTTATGTCTATAAATTAACTGTGAAATCGTCTGTAACAGGTAAAAAAACAGAAAAGATAGAAAAACTTGTAATCCTATAAAAAAAATGTATATTTGTCGACTTACTATAAAAAACAATCTTATTGAAACAAAATTACATCTGAATTAATTATTATAAACCAAACCAAACAGATGAAAAATCTACTTAAATTTTTATCAATCATTTTAATTGCACAATTTTCAAGTGCACAAGACAGAGTAATTACTACAGGAGTACCCTTTTTATTAATCGCAGCTGATGCACGTTCTGCGGGTATGGCAGATATGGGAGTAGCTACGTCAGCAGATGCCTATTCTCAACAATACAACCCTTCGAAGTATGCTTTTTCTAAGCAAAAACAAGGTTTTTCTGTGAGTTATACACCGTATTTAACTAGTATCGCTAACGATATTTCATTAGGACAAGTTACTTATTTTAATAAAATTAACGACAGAAGTGCTTTCGCAGCAAGTTTACGTTATTTTGGTTTAGGAGATATCGAGTTAAGAAACTCTTTCGATGATCCAGGTAGAACTGTTAGCCCTAATGAATTAGCACTTGATGGCTCTTATTCATTGAAATTAAGTCCTGAATTTGCAATGGGTATAGCTGGTCGTTATATTCGTTCAAATCTTAAAATTCCTGATTCAAATAACGATTCTAAACCAGCTTCAACATTTGCTGTAGATATTTCTGGTTTATATCAATCTGAAGAAGTAGCACATGAAAGCTTTAATGGAAAATGGAGAGCAGGTTTTAATTTTCAAAATTTAGGGCCAAAAATTTCTTATGATAATGATCAATTAAATGAAAACTTCTTACCTGCTAATATGAGATTAGGAGCTGCTTATGATTTTATTTTAGATGATTACAATAAGGTTAGTGTTATAGGTGAAGTAACAAAATTAATGGTACCAACGCCGCAAATTGCAGGTGCTCCAATTGATACAAATGGTGATGGTGATTTTACAGATCCTGAAGATGTTACACAAGCTGAACAAAATGCTATCAATAATGAAAATTACAGACAAATCAGCTGGACAAGCGGTATCTTTCAATCGTTTGGTGATGCACCAGATGGTTTTTCTGAAGAAATAAAAGAGTTTACTTGGGCTTTAGGAGCAGAATATTGGTATCAAGATTCATTTGCTTTCAGAGGAGGTTATTTTAATGAAAGTGTTGAAAAAGGTGCCAGAAAATATATGACTTTAGGAGCTGGTTTTAAATATAACATCGTAAAAGTTGATGTTTCTTATTTATTCTCTGCTTCAAAAGTAAGAAACCCATTAGAAAATACATTGCGTTTTTCTTTAACATTTAGTTTCGGTGACGAATATGATGAAAATTAATAGTTGTAAATAATACATTTAAATCCAAATTCATTTTTTTGAATTTGGATTTTTTTTCCCAAAAAAGTAAAATAATTATAGAGTTAAAATATGAAGGAAATTCAAATAGAAACTAAATTGTCAGTTTTCGAATCTTTTGAAGAATTATCTCAATCAGAAAGAGACTATATGAATCAGGCGATTGAAATTAGAAAGAAAGCATATGCACCATATTCTAAATTTCTAGTTGGAGCAGCAATTGTTTTGGATAACGGAGTAGTGTTGCAAGGTTCAAATCAAGAAAATGCAGCATATCCTTCTGGATTGTGCGCAGAACGTGTGACAATTTTTTATGCAGGTGCAAATTATCCAAATAATAAAATTGTAAAACTATTTATTTCAGCATCGCCATCAGATAGAGATTCGGAAAATCCAATTCCGCCATGTGGTTCATGTCGTCAAGCTATTGCTGAATATGAAATCAAACAAGATTTGCCAATTGAAATTTATTTTATGGGGGCTAAAGGAGAAATATTTAAATCAAATTCTTTGAAAAATTTATTACCTTTCATGTTTGATAAAAGCAATCTGTAACAAATTAATTAGCAAAAATTATATTAAATCAATTAAATTCTAAATTTAACTACCAATTAATTTTTAGAATAAAATAGGTTGTAGTATTTTTGTCGTTCGTAAAAAATTAAAAATAAATAAATTCATAAATAAAATATGAAACCAATTACAAAAGAAGTATATCTAAAATGGTATGAAGACATGCAGTTTTGGAGAAAGTTTGAAGATAAATTAGCTGCATTATATATACAACAAAAAGTAAGAGGATTTCTTCATTTATATAATGGACAAGAAGCTGTTTTAGCAGGTGCATTACATGCTATGGAGTTAGGTGGAAAAGATAAAATGATTACAGCATACAGAAATCACGTTCAACCAATTGGTATGGGTGTAGATCCTAAAGCAGTAATGGCTGAATTATTAGGAAAAGTTACTGGTACTTCAAAAGGTATGGGTGGTTCGATGCATATTTTCTCTAAAGAACATGGTTTTTACGGAGGACATGGTATCGTTGGAGCTCAAATTCCGGTTGGAGCTGGTATGGCTTTCGCCGATAAATATTTTGAAACGGGTGGGGTAACTTTAACTTATTTTGGAGATGGAGCTGCTCGTCAAGGATCTTTACATGAAGCTTTCAATATGGCTATGAACTGGAAATTGCCAGTAGTATTTATTTGTGAAAATAATGGATACGCCATGGGAACTTCAGTTGAAAGAACAGCTAACCACACAGATATTTGGAAATTAGGTTTAGGATATGAAATGCCTTGTGGACCAGTTGATGGAATGAATCCTGTAAAAGTTGCTGAAGCAATGCATGAAGCAATGGAAAGAGCAAGAAGAGGAGAAGGACCAACTTTCTTAGAAATGAAAACGTACAGATATAGAGGTCACTCTATGTCGGATGCACAACACTATAGAACTAAAGAAGAGGTTGAAGAATACAAAAAAATTGACCCGATTACTCAAGTTTTAGATATCATCAAAGAAAAAAATTATGCTACTGATGCAGAAATTGAAGCTATCGATCAAAGAGTAAATGATTTAGTGGCAGAATGTGAAAAATTCGCTGAAGAATCTCCATTCCCAGAAGCACAACAGTTATATGATGTGGTTTACGAACAAGAAAATTATCCATTTATTCCTCACAGATTATAATTATGGCAGAAAAAATCACAATGCCGCGTTTGAGCGACACGATGACGGAAGGAACTGTAGCAACCTGGTTGAAAAAAGTGGGTGATACAATAAAAACAGGTGAAATTTTAGCAGAAATTGAAACTGATAAAGCAACTATGGAATTTGAATCTTTCTATGACGGTGTTTTATTACACATCGGAATTCAAGAAGGACAAACAGCTCCAGTTGATTCATTATTAGCAATTGTTGGTAAAGCTGGTGAAGATATTTCAGGATTATTGGCTGGTGATGCTCCAAAAACGGAAGCTGCTCCTATTGCCGAAACGAAATCTGAAACACCTGCTCCAAAAACTGCTTCTGAAGAAATTCCTGCAGGAGTAAAAGTGGTTACTATGCCTCGTTTGTCTGATACCATGACAACAGGTACAGTGGCAACTTGGCTGAAAAAAGTGGGAGATGCTGTTAAAGAAGGAGATATTTTAGCGGAAATAGAAACGGATAAAGCTACCATGGAATTTGAATCTTTCAATGCGGGTACTTTATTATATATCGGTGTAGAAGAAGGTGGAACTGCTCCAGTTGATACCATTCTAGCTATTTTAGGACCAGCTGGTACTGATGTTTCTGGAATTGCTGCTAACTTTACAGTTGGCGGAACTGTAGAAACTCCAAAGGTTGAAGAAACTAAATCAGCTCCTGCACAAGTTACTGCAGAAGTACAAACTAATACAAATTCATCTGGTAGAATTTTCGCTTCGCCTTTAGCTAAAAAAATGGCGCAAGATAAAGGAATCAACTTGTCTCAAGTAAAAGGTTCTGGTGAAAACGGAAGAATTACAAAATCTGATGTAGAAAACTTTACACCAACTGCAGCAAGTGCAACAGTACAAGCAGTGTCTCAAGCTACAAGTACAGTTTCTGCTGTGAAACCATTTGTTCCTGCTGGAG
>CAMLRV010000190.1 GCA_946482495.1 uncultured Flavobacteriia bacterium | reverse complement strand
TCTTCTTTTTCAGAAAGAAAACGCGCTAAATTCCATTTTCCAGGCATCATGGCTGGAATTAATTTTGCAATTCTATCTGCTTCAAAAAGTGGTAAATCTAGTACACGAGCCGTATCACGAATAGCTGATTTCGTTGCCATTTTACCATAGGTAATAATTTGCGCTACTTGATTAGAACCGTATTTTTTGATTACGTAATCCATTACGCGACCACGACCTTCATCATCAAAATCAATATCGATATCGGGCATCGACACACGATCTGGATTTAAGAAACGCTCAAAAAGTAAATCGTATTTAATTGGGTCGATATTCGTAATCCCCAAACAATAGGCTACGGCAGAACCGGCTGCAGAACCACGACCTGGTCCAACAGAAACATCCATTTTTCTGGCTTCTGCAATGAAATCTTGTACAATTAAGAAATAGCCTGGATAACCTGAATTACTAATAGTTAATAACTCGAAATCTAAACGTTCTTCAATTTCTGGCGTGATTTCATCGTAGCGTCGTTTGGCACCTTCGTAAGTTAAATGTCTTAAATATTTATTTTCCCCACGAACGCCGTTATCAGCCAAATCTTCTTCCACTTGAAACTCGATTGGAATCTCAAATTTTGGAAGTAATACATCTCGTGAAAGTGAGTAAATTTCAATTTTATCAACAATTTCTTGAATGTTACTAATGGCTTCCGGATTTTGCGGAAACAACTTTTTCATTTCATTAGTAGACTTGAAATAGTATTCTTGATTCGGTAATCCGAAACGATACCCTCGGCCTCGACCAATCGGCGTTGCTTGTTTTTCACCATCTTTCACACATAATAAAATATCGTGAGCGTTGGCATCTTCTTTATCGATGTAAAACGTATTGTTTGTAGCAATTAGTTTGACATTATGTTTTCTAGAAAATTGAATTAGCGTATTATTTACGGCTCTTTCATCTTCTTGATTATGGTTCATTAATTCGATATACAAATCGGCTCCGAATTGTTCTTTCCACCATAACAATGCTTCTTCCGCTTGGTTTTCACCAATATTTAGAATTTTATTTGGTACTTCACCATATAAACTCCCAGTAAGAACAATAATATCGTCTTTAAATTCTTTGATTAATTCTCTATCGATACGAGGCACATAATAAAAACCATCTGTATATGCTTTAGACGATAACTTCGCTAAATTGTGATACCCGTTTTTATTCTTCGCTAAAAAAACAACCTGATATCCATTATCTTTATTCGATTTGTCTTTATGATTGTGGCAAACAAAAAACTCACATCCAACTATGGGTTTTATAATTGTTTCTGTTGGTTGTTCACCAGCCTCAACTAAACTTGCATTTTTGGTTTCTGCAGCTTTATTGTGATATAAAATTCCACTTACAAATTGAAAAGCCCCCATCATGTTCCCAATATCTGTAAGCGCTACAGCTGGCATTTTTTGCTTTACTGTATTTTCAATTAGTTTCGGAATAGAAATAGTTGATTGCAATACCGAAAACTGAGAATGGTTATGTAAATGTGCAAAAGTAACATCCGAAATATCTTCTAAATCTTCAGGTAAGATTTCGATATCGTTTGGAAGTTGTTGCTCTAATTTTTCTCTTAAACTAGCCGAAGCTTGCTTTAAATTAACGTGTTTTAATCCGATTGGTTTAATAACCGGATTATTGATTGTAAAATCAGTGTAATAATTTTCTGAAACAGGTAATTTGCTACTATCGAAATTTCCTCTTTTTACTAATTCTAGAAAACAACGCGTTGTGGCTTCCACATCGGCAGTGGCATTGTGGGCTTCAGCAAATTTTTCATTGAATAAATATTCGTGTAATTCGGTAAGTGTTGGCAATTTGAATTTTCCTCCACGACCACCAGGTAATTTTAACAACATGGCAGTAGTTTCGGTACAAGTATCCAAAACAGGCATCTGAGTTAAATCGGTAGGAATTCCAAAACGATGAAATTCACAACCCATAATATTCACATCGAAACCAACATTTTGCCCGACAATATATTTGGATTGCGATAAAGCAATATTGAATTTTTCTAAAATCTCACTTAAATCATGGCCTTCATGCGTAGCTAATTCGGTAGAAATTCCATGAATTCTCTCAGCATCATAAGGAATATTATAACCTTCCGGCTTAATTAAATAATCTTGATGCTCGATAAGATTACCCATTTCGTCATGCAATTGCCAAGCAATTTGCACACAACGAGGCCAGTTGTTGGTATCAGTAATTGGAGCTGACCAACTTTTAGGTAATCCAGTAGTTTCAGTATCAAAGATTAAAAACATGTTCTATAAAATTCCAAATTAATAAATTCCAACTCTCAAAATAGTATAATTTAAACTAAAATTAATTTTAAAAAATGGAAGATTTCAAAAGTACAATTTATCTTTTTTTATGACAATTTTAGTTATCAACAAAAACAAAAAACCACTTCAAAATGAAGTGGTTAGTTTATTACAAATAGTACTTAATTTTAGAATGCTGGTACTTGATAAAAAGTTCCTTTATTAAAATTAACTACATTCCCATTATCATCAACAGCGTTGAAACTGAAAGTTCCTGTATAACCATTCTCGTCAATTTTTTCGATTTCAACCACTCCGTTACTTTTCATAATATTTAAAATTCTAACTGTTGCGTTAGCATTTCCTCCATTGATAGTAACAACATCTCCAGCTTTATATCCTGTTCCTCTACTAGCAATTGTAGCCTTAGTTACTGCACCAGCAGGATTAGTTTCAATTCTTAATGTTAAACCATTACCAGAACCACCAGTAGTATTAACATTATTCCCATTTAATGTAGCGTAACCTGAACCAGCACTTACAATTCCAGCTAATCTATAAACTGGCCCTTCGATTAATGATGTTTCATAATGCAAAACTACACCTTCATTATTGTATGAATAAGATGCCGAAATTCCTACATTTGAAGTTCCTAAATTAAATTCTCCAACTGTATTTGGCACTGTTAATGTTACTAATTCTTTATCTGTATATGCATTAATAGAAACTGTTCCACCTGCGTTAATTGTTACTTTAGAATCATCAGCACGCCAAAACACATTATCTTTTTCGCCTTGAAAAGCAGGCGTATTTGTTTTAATATCGTTTTCACAAGAAACTAACAACAAAGTTAGAGCAACTATTGAAAATATTTTTTTCATTTTTTTTATTTTTTAAAATCAAAGATTTACAAATATATATTTTATTTTAATACAAAAACTATTTGAAAACAAAAAATCCGTCTAGTTTTATAACAAGACGGACCTTTTTAGTTATTTTTTAAATTCACAATTTCTTGTTCCGTTAAAACTCTCCAATTTCCTCTAGGTAAATTCTTTTTGGTAAGTCCAGCAAAAACTACTCTATCCAATTTGATTACGTTGTATTTTAAATGTTCGAAAATATTTCTAACCACTTTCACATTTGACGTTTTCATTTTTACACCAATTTCACTTTTGGCTTCCCCTTCTACATAAGTTACTTCTTCTACATAAACTCTGTGTCCTTCAATAGTTAACCCATTTTGGATTTTCTCTAAATCTTCATATTTCAAATTCTTATCTAAAGAAACTTGGTAAATTTTAGAAGAACGTTGATTGGGAGTTGTAAACTTTCTAACCATTTCTGGATCATTTGTAAACAACAACAATCCAGTTGTGGTTTTATCCATTCTTCCAACAGGTTCTAACTTTACATTTGATGGTAACTTAATAAGTTGCAACACATTATTTGCTCCGTTATCATTTTTATCTGTTGAAAAATTCTTAGGTTTATTTAAAAGTATGTATTCTTTCTTTTCTGGAGTGATATTTACACCGTCAAAATTAACCACATCTGTTAATTTTACTTTGTAACCCATTTCAGTAATTACTTCTCCATTTACTTTTACGTTACCACTTTGAATGTAAATATCCGCGTCTCTTCGACTACAAACACCTGAGTTTGCAACATATTTATTTAATCTGATTTCGTCAGAATCTGTTTTTATTTTAACTGGTTTTGGCTTATCAGTTCTTGCGAACTTTGGAGCATTTTTATTAGCTGAAGAAAAAGATTTTCCTGATTCATTTTTCTTGAAATCTGGTTTTTTATTTTCTGTAACTTTCCCTTTTCTTTTATCTCCTGATGCTTTTCTCATGCTTATTATTTTTTGCAAAGATAGACAATTTAAGTTTGCACTTGGATCAGCTCAGTGTAAAAAGTGCGAAGTTTGAATTTTGAAGTGTTTTTAGCCTATAAACAACAACTTTTGACCATTCTCCAAAACAGTTGGTTTGATAAGCACGATACAAATTACTCCTGCCAAAAGAATAATTTTCAATAAAAAATGAAGTTTGATATAGTCAACTTTTCCTTCTGATTTCCATAGCTTCAGAATAAAAATAATTAGCAAAATATAACTTGCATAAAAATAAATATCCATACAACCCACATCGTAGACATT
>CAMLRV010000189.1 GCA_946482495.1 uncultured Flavobacteriia bacterium | reverse complement strand
CCAAAGAAAATTGAGGATTTTAATGTTTTCTTATCATTCGATAAAACCAATAAGTTAATTGGTGAAGAACTTAAGAAAGAAACTATCAAAAATATTTTAGCATCATTAGATATTAAAGTAAATAGTATTACAGATAATGGTTTAGGATTAGTGGTTCCATCTTACCGTGTAGATGTTCAAAGAGAAGTGGATGTTATTGAAGAAATTTTAAGAGTTTACGGTTATAACAACATTAAAATTCCAAATAAAATTAATGCTTCGGTTTCCAACTCTTCAAGAACAGAAGAATTTAAAGTACAAAACATTATTGCTAATCAATTGTGTGCTGTTGGTTTCCACGAAATGATGGCCAATTCATTAACCACTTCAAATTACATAACACTTTCTGAGCAAGTACTTTCTGAAGAAACAGTTACGATGCTAAATCCGTTAAGTAACGATTTATCTGTAATGCGTCAATCGATGTTATTTTCTGCTTTAGAAGCGGTTTCGTATAATGTAAACAGAAGAAATTCTGATTTAAAATTATTCGAATTTGGAAAAACGTATCATTCAATTGAAGGAAAATATACAGAAAGAAAGCATTTGACAGTTACCATGACTGGAAATGCTACATCAGAAAATTGGAATATTGCACAAAAACCAAGTGATTTCTTCCAATTTAAAGGTTATATTAATGCCATTTTATCGAAATTAAATATCGATTCAAAAATAAAATCTGTTCCTGTTAGTCATGATATTTTTGGTGAAGGAATTGGTTTTGCTATTGGTAACGAAATTATTGCAGAATTTGGTACGATTAAAAAATCGCTTTTAAAACATTTTGATGTGAAACAAGATGTGTTTTTTGCAGATTTAAATTGGGATGCGATTCAGAAATATGTTTCTAACAAAATTAAATTAGCTGATATTCCTAAATTCCCAGAAGTTAGAAGAGATTTAGCACTATTAGTAAATGATACAGTAACGTTTGAACAACTTTATTTAGTGGCGAAGCAAACAGAAAAATCGTTATTAAAAGATATTAATTTGTTTGATGTGTATGAAGGAAAGAATTTACCGGAAGGAAAAAAATCGTATGCGTTAAGCTTTATTCTTCAAGATACTTCAAAAACATTAACAGACGTTCAAATTGATAAGATTATGAGCAAGTTACAAAGTAATTTTGAAGCACAATTAGATGCTACATTAAGATAAAGAGTATTATAAATTTTAAAATCCTTTTAGTTTGCTGACTTTTTTAGCTAATTGAAAGGATTTTTTATTTGTAAATATCAATAAAAAATCCCGCCATAGTAAAAAACTAAAGCAGGATTTCCTAACTAAAAAAACTATGGGCATTACATTTTTGGGGTAACTACGGTATCAATTACGTGAATAACTCCATTAGATTGATTAACATCTGCAATAGTAACTTTTGCTGAACCACCATTTTCGTCAGTAATATAAACATCACTTCCCTGCATCCAAGCAGTTAATTTCCCTCCGCTAACTGTTGTTAAAACTGCTTTACCATTCCCTTTTTTAATGGCAGCCACAATATCTTTTGCATTCATTTTTCCTGCTACTACATGGTAAGTCAAAATAGTTTGCAATACTTTTTTATTTTCAGGTTTTAATAAGGTTTCTACTGTTCCTGCTGGTAATTTTTCAAACGCTGCATTTGTTGGGGCAAAAACGGTGAATGGACCTGCTGACATTAATGTTTCCACTAAACCTACTGCTTTTACTGCTGCTACCAAAGTGGTATGGTCTTTAGAATTAACTGCATTTTCCACAATGTTTTTTGAAGGATACATAGCTGCTCCACCAACCATAACTGTTTTCTCTTTTTGTGCTGATACATTACCACTCGTTAATACTACAAATGTGAATGCTACTACTGATAAAAATTTGTTCGTTTTCATGTTTACTATTTTTAAGTTATATAGTCATTTACGAGAAAACAATTTGTTTGGTTTTAAATTTGTAAAAAAAAATCCCAATCAGGAATGATTGGGATTTAAGACTTTAACAAGTTCAGTATAACTTTATTATTTTAAGAAACTTATTCCTTAATAAACTGACTTGTACTAAAGCCTTCCGTGGTATTTATTTTAATGAAGTAGTTACCAGTTTTTAAATTCGAAACATCCACTTTTAAAGCATTACCCGTTTGAACCGTAACCAATTGACCAATTGTGTTATAAATCTGAATTGAATTAATTTCAATGGTTTGTTTTAAATTAATGCTTAATTCATTTGTAGTTGGATTTGGATAGATACTAAAATAATTCGCAAAATCCACACTTGGATTATTTAAAGCAGCAATTGTTGTAGTAGCTGTATTCGTTACAATTGGGAAATTATAATCAAAATAAATATTTGCAGAATTAGTAAAAGTATCACCAATAACTAAACTTGGCAACGTTTTGATTTTAAAAGCTACATAACCATCATTATTTGCGTCATCAAACGGTAAATTAATGTTTTCAAAAATGAATTCAACAGTATTATCTTTTATTCTTGTGAAATAATTATGACTTGCGTCTAACGAAACTAAACTCGAAACATCAAATTTAGCTGTATCAATCATATCTTTTACTACAATATTTTGTGCAGCAAAAGTTCCCGTATTTTCAAAACGAATCATGTAATGCACATACTCTCCTACTTTTTCAGAACCAACATAATTTCCTTGTAAACATGTTTTATCATTTGGATCATAAGAATTCACAACCGTTTGGTTTAAAGCAAAAGTATTATCAGACGGCATCTCATCTGTATTTGAAATTGTATTTGTTATTGTATAATTCAAAACATCACCTGCATTTACAGCTGGAGTTTCTAATGGTGAATTTAAATCTAATGCTAAGTATATTATTTTAGTTTCAAATGGTAACAAGTTATAATACGTCCAATTTAAACTTCCAAAATTTTGACTTTCAATGGCAGGATATGATGAATCAAAATCTAAAATTGCATCATCAAATTGAAAATTAATAATCCCATTTTCTAAATGATTTCCTTTATTTTTATATATGATTTTATAATAACAAGGAAAGCCTGGCCTTGCTACAGACATTGGAATAATTAAAACTTCAACATCATGATGTGTTCCATTTGGAGTGATACAAAAGTTTTGAATAAACGGACTAGTTTGCGTTGGAAAATCTACAATTATACTAGTAGGAGAAACTGTAAAATAGTTTGGATATTCCAAAACAGGTACAATTACATGAGTTCCAGCTTGAACTGGGATTGAATAATTTCCAGAATTATCAGAGATAATAAAACTAGTCGTTGTATTCGTAGTAATATTAAACTTTTGATTTGGAAAAGCGATATCATTACTGTCACAACCATTATTATCACTATCAAATTTTTGTTCACCTTGAATAGCGTAAAATTCACCACCTGGTACAAATGAGCAATAAGAATTAAAATTAATATTAGTATATCCATATGAATTAATTCTGTTTTGAATATACGCAATTTCAAATGGTAAATCATCAATACATATAAACTGTAAATTTGGGCAATTTTCAAAATATAGTGTACCGGCTGTATTGTTATATCCAATTATATTATGCTTGCCATTTTTTATACTTAAAAAAACTAAATTAGGATTATTAGATATATCAACAGCACCTGTAATATTTTGCTTGGTAAAAATACCAAAATCTAATTCAGAAAAAGAATTATTTCTACATTTAAAACTATTAATAACTTCAGGATACAGAAAATTAATATGTGTAAGCAAATTATTATTGCAATTAACACGAATTGTTTTAGTTATAGTCAAATTAGTCAATTGATTATAACTACAATCTAATAAATCTATTCCATTTAGATTTTCAGGTAATAATAAAGAAGTAAGCGAATTATTATCGCAATAAATTCGAGATAAATTAATATTTGAGGTTAAATCCAAATTTGTCAAAAGATTATTTGAACATCTTATATATGTAAGATTAATTAAACTAGAAGGGTTCAAATTAGTGATTTGATTTGCAGTACAATCCAACAATTTTAAATTAGGAAATTGAGATAAATTTAAATTTGGGAGTTGGTTATAACCATAATTAAGTTCTTCTATTAAATTTGAATTATTAATAACCAGATTTGTTAATGAATTTGAAGAACAATTCAAATTTTTAAAATTAGGCAAATTTATGTTTAAAGAAGGTAAAGTATTATAAGAACAATCTAAATCAGTCAAATTTGGCAAATTTAAATCTAATGAAGTTAAAGCATTATATGAGCAATTTAGATATTTCAAATTAGCAAAATAATCGATTCCAACTAATGATGAGATTGAATTTGCAGCAGTTACCCAAGTAATTGGATCTTGGTAGCTTACATGCAATTTATAGATAACTAAAGCCTCTGAAACTTCAATTTCACCATTATTATTAGTATCAATTGAAATTGAATTATTATTAATATCATAAGCTATATAATTAGTGCTATTAGCTTCTAACAACTTCGCTTTA
>CAMLRV010000188.1 GCA_946482495.1 uncultured Flavobacteriia bacterium | reverse complement strand
TAGAAACTGATTCGTTATCAATATCTTCAATTTGACGTTTGAAACGTACTTGTTTAAGATTTAAGATAATTTCAGTTACATCTTCTACTACACCAGAAATTGTTGAAAATTCATGTTCAACTCCTTCAATTCTAACAGATGTAATAGCAAAACCTTCTAATGCAGAAAGTAGAACTCTTCTTAAAGCGTTACCAACTGTTAATCCATAACCAGGTTCTAAAGGTCTAAATTCGAATTTCCCTTCAAAATCGGTAGAATCGATCATGATAACTTTATCGGGCTTTTGAAAATTAAATATTGCCATATATCTTCGACTAATGTCAATTATTATTTGTTATACAACTCAACAATAAGTTGCTCTTTAATATTTTCTGGTATTTGAAGTCTTTGAGGAACAGTAACAAACGTACCTTGTTTTGTATCGTTGTTAAATGTAATCCACTCATAAACAGCAGAATTGTTAGCTAAAGAACGCTCAATAGCTTCAAGAGATTTAGATTTTTCACGAACTGCAACAACATCACCTGGTTTTAAGTGGTAAGATGGTACATTTACCAATTCACCGTTAACCGTGATATGTCTGTGAGAAACGAATTGACGTGCACCTCTACGAGTAGGAGCAATTCCCATTCTGTAAACTACGTTGTCTAAACGAGCTTCACATAATTGTAACAAGATTTCCCCTGTTACACCTGAAGCAGCAGATGCTTTTTCAAATAAATTTCTGAATTGACGCTCTAAAATACCGTAAGTATATTTAGCTTTTTGCTTTTCCATTAATTGGACAGCGTACTCAGATTTTTTACCTCTTCTTTTAGCCAAACCATGTTGACCTGGAGGATAATTTCTTCTTTCGAAAGCTTTATCTTCTCCGAAAATTGCTTCACCGAATTTACGGGCAATTCTTGTTTTTGGACCAGTATATCTTGCCATTTTTACAAATTTTAATTTAAAGGTAGGGATTATGAATTAAGGTCTTTCCTTCGATAATCTAAATTCCTACCTTTTGTTTTTATACTAAATTATACTCTTCTTCTTTTTGGAGGACGACATCCATTGTGAGGCATTGGAGTAACATCGATAATTTCAGTTACTTCAATTCCACTGTTATGGATTGATCTGATAGCAGATTCTCTTCCGTTTCCTGGACCTTTTACGTAAACTTTTACTTTTTTAAGTCCAGCTTCAAGAGCTACTTTTCCACAATCTTCAGCAGCCATTTGGGCAGCGTATGGAGTGTTCTTTTTAGAACCTCTGAAACCCATTTTACCAGCTGATGACCAAGAAATAACTTCACCTTTCTTATTTGTTAAAGAAATGATGATGTTGTTAAATGTAGCGCTAATATGTGCTTCTCCAGAAGACTCAACGATAACTTTACGTTTTTTTGCAGTTGCCTTAGCCATATTATTTACTATTTAGTTGCTTTTTTCTTGTTAGCAACAGTTTTTCTTTTACCTTTTCTTGTTCTCGAGTTGTTTTTCGTTCTTTGACCTCTTAAAGGTAATCCCGCTCTGTGACGGATTCCTCTTTGACATCCAATATCCATTAAACGTTTGATGTTCAATGTAATCTCTGAACGTAATTCTCCTTCGATTTTAAATGATGAAACTGCTTCACGAATTGCTCCGATTTCATCATCATTCCAATCAGATACTTTTTTATCTTGACTAACGTTGGCTTTTTCTAAAACCTCGATAGCTCTACTTTTACCCATACCAAAAATGTATGTTAAAGCGATAACTCCTCTTTTGTTTTTTGGGATATCAACCCCTGCTATTCTTGCCATAATTATCCTTGTCTTTGTTTAAATCTAGGATTCTTTTTGTTAATAACGTATAATCTACCTTTTCTACGCACGATAATACATTCTGCGCTTCTTTTTTTAACTGATGCTCTTACTTTCATATAATTAGCCTTTAGTATCTATAAGTGATTCTAGCTTTTGACAAGTCATAAGGGCTCATTTCAAGTTTTACCTTGTCTCCAGGTAACAACTTAATGTAATGCATACGCATTTTACCAGAGATATGAGCAATTACTACATGTCCGTTTTCTAATTCAACTCGAAACATTGCATTAGATAATGCTTCTACAATGCTTCCGTCTTGTTCTATTGCTGATTGTTTTGCCATAATTTAAGCGACAGCTTTTCTATTTTTACCACTTTTCATTAAACCATCATAATGTCTATTTAACAAGTATGAATTGATTTGTTGAATCGTATCGATTGCAACTCCGACCATAATAATTAACGAAGTACCTCCATAAAAATATGCCCATGCACCTTGTACATCTAATAATCCATGAATAACTGCAGGGAACACTGCAATTAATGCTAAGAATAATGAACCTGGAAAGGTAATTAAAGACATTAACTTATCTAAGAAGTCTCCAGTTTCTGCTCCTGGTTTAATACCTGGAATGAAACCACCACTTCTCTTTAAATCGTCTGCCATTTTATTTGTTGGTACCGTAATAGCGGTGTAAAAATACGTAAAAATTACAATTAATGAAGCAAAAACTAAATTATATACTAAACCGAATGGGTCTTTAAACATATTTGAGATGCTTAGAGCCGTATCAGACTTAGATAATCCAGCAAGTGCAGCAGGTATAAACATAATTGCTTGCGCAAAAATAATTGGCATAACACCTGCAGAATTTAACTTTAATGGGATAAATTGTCTATTATCATCCATTGAATCCGATTCAAAATCACCAGAAACTGATCTTCTTGCGTATTGAACCTGAACTTTTCTCAAAGCCATTACTAATAATATTGTAGCTATAATTACTAATAACCAAATAATTACTTCGATAATGATTTTCATAGGTCCACCATTATTTTGAGATACAGCTGAACCGAATTCTTGCATGAATGCTTCAGGCATTCTAGCTAAAATTCCAACCATAATTAATAATGATATTCCATTACCAATTCCTTTTTCTGTAATTCTTTCTCCTAACCACATTGCGAAAATAGTTCCCGAAACGATGATTAATACTGACCCAAATAAAGGGAAGAAAGTAAAGAAATCAGGATTTACAAATGCTTCAGCAGGCAAGGTTTGTTTTAAATTAAAAATATAACCTGGACCTTGAACCAATGTAATTGCAATAGTTAACCAACGTGTAATTTGGTTAATAGTTTTTCTACCACTTTCTCCATCTTTTTGTAATTTTTGTAAGTAAGGAATAGCAATTCCCATTAACTGAACCACAATCGACGCAGAGATGTATGGCATGATTCCTAATGCAAAGATTGACGCTTCCGAGAAAGCACCTCCTGTAAATACATTAATTAACCAACCAATTCCACCTTCTGTTTGATTAGAAAGACTTTGCAATTTTGTTGAATCAATGCCTGGTAATGTTACTTGTGAACCGAAACGGTACACAAGTAAAATTCCAAGAGTAACTAAAATTTTGTTTTTTAGTTCTTCTATTTTCCAAACATTGGTAATTGATTCTATAAATTTCTTCATAGTGATAATGATTAAAGAATTACTACTTCTCCACCAGCAGCTTCGATAGCCGCTTTTGCAGTCGCAGTAAATTTGTGAGCACTAACTTTTAATTTTGCTTTTAGCTCACCTCTTCCTAAAATCTTTACTAAGCTATTTTTTGTAGCTAAACGTGTTTCAACAAATACTGAAAAATCTGCAGCATCTGAAATTACTCCGTTTTCTACTAAACCTTGTAATGTATCAAGGTTAATTCCTTGATATTCTACTCTATTAATGTTTTTGAAACCAAATTTTGGTACTCTTCTTTGAAGTGGCATTTGACCTCCTTCAAAACCAATTTTCTTTGAATAACCAGAACGTGATTTAGCTCCTTTGTGACCTCTTGTAGAAGTACCACCTTTACCAGAACCCTCACCTCTACCTACTCTTTTGTTTTGGTTGTGAACAGAACCTTCTGCTGGTTGTAAGTTACTTAAATTCATAACATGTATTGTTATTTAGTTTCTTCAACAGAAACTAAGTGTTTAACTTTATTTACCATTCCAAGGATAGCAGGACTTGCATCGTGCTCAACAACTTGTCCCATTTTTTTGATCCCAAGAGCAATTAATGTTCTTTTTTGATCTAATGGACAGTTGATTTTACTTCTAACTTGTTTTACTAAAATTTTCGACATACTCCTTGATTTTTATCCTTTAAATACTTTATCTAAAGATACTCCTCTTTGTTTTGCAACAGTAAGAGCACTTCTCATTTGTAACAAAGCATCGAAAGTTGCTTTAACTACGTTGTGAGGGTTTGATGAACCTTGAGATTTAGATAATACATCGTGTACACCTACAGACTCTAATACCGCACGAACAGCACCACCAGCAATAACTCCAGTACCGTGTGAAGCTGGCATTAAGAATACTCTAGCACCACCAAATTTACCTTTTTGCTCATGAGGAACAGATTGTCCACTTAAAGGAATTCTAACTAAGTTTTTCTTTGCATCTTCTACTGCTTTCGCAATTGCTTCAGAAAC
>CAMLRV010000187.1 GCA_946482495.1 uncultured Flavobacteriia bacterium | reverse complement strand
TCAGTTTATTAAAGATTTCTTTAAATCAGTTTCTTTATTAAAGAAACTTCATAAAGAATATAAATTTGATATAGTTTATTCAAATACATTAGCGGTTTTATTAGGGGCAATATTTTCTAAGAGAAAAGGAATAAAACATATTTGGCATGTTCATGAAATTATTGAGCATCCAAAATTGATTGCATGGTTATTTCCAAAATTATTATATTATTTTTCCGATTTGATAATTTGTAATTCTGAAGCCACTAAGTTAAATATTATTCTTAGAGAAAAGAAAAATCTGAAAAAAGTAAAAGTTGTTCATAATGGAATTGATTCAGAAAACAAAATAAGCACTTCTAAAAAGATAGATTTTGGATTTTCTGAAAACGACATTATTATCACATTAGTGGGCAGAATAAATAGATTAAAAGGACATAAATGGATGTTACAAACATTTAATAAATATTTTAAAAACAAAAAAAATGTTAAGTTATTATTTGTTGGGTCACCCGTTGTAAATCAAGAATTTTATCTTCAAGATATTGAGGAATATATAATTTCAAATGAACTTGGAGAATTTGTCAAAATTATTCCTTTTACGAATAATTTGAATGCTATTTGGAATTGTACAGATATTGCCGTTACACCCTCTGTTGAAAAAGAATCATTTGGTTTAGTTGCTTTAGAAGCAATGCTAGCAAAAAAACCTGTAGTTGGAACAAATCATGGTGGTTTTACAGAGATTATTGTTGATAATAAAACAGGTTTTTTAGTAGAACCAAACAATGAAAAAAATTTAAAGGAAGCATTAGAGAAATTGATTAATAGCTCAGAATTAAGAAATCTATTTGGAGAAAAAGGACAACAAAGAGCTCAAGAAAATTTCAGCATGAAAAATTATGTTGCAAAAATTGAAAATATTTTAGAAAACAATTAAAATATTTTTAAAAACATTACTTTTGCTCAATAACCCTTTCAAATGAAAATAGGAATTTTAGGAACCCGAGGCATACCAAATAATTACGGTGGATTTGAACAATTTGCGGAGTTCTTTGCTACCTATGCTGCTCGTACTGGACATGATGTTTATGTGTATACACCTCATAATCATCCCTATACAGAAACTACCTTTGAAAAGGTAAATTTAATTAAATGTAACGATCCAGAGCATAAAATTGGTACAGCCGGACAATTTATTTATGATTTAAATTGCATTTTGGATTCTCGTAAAAGAAATTTCGATATCATTTTGCAATTAGGATACACTAGCAGTGCTTTTTGGTATGACTTACATCCTAAAAATAGTATTGTAATTACAAATATGGATGGGTTAGAATGGAAAAGAACCAAGTATAGCAAACCTATTCAGAAAGTATTAAAAATTGCTGAAAAATTAGCCGCTAAAAAAAGCGATTATCTAATTTCAGATTCTTTAGGAATTCAAGATTATTTATTAAAAACACATAACAAAGAAAGCGAATATATTGCTTACGGTGCTCATAATTTTGACGCTCCAGATGAAAGTATTTTAAGTGGTTATCAGGTTGAAAAATATAATTTCAACATGATTATGGCACGTTTCGAACCGGAAAATAATTTAGATATGGTTTTGGAAGGTGTACTAAAAAGCAATGATGAAATGCCAATTTTGGTTATTGGAAATCACAATACTAAATACGGAGAATACTTAAAAAGTAAATTTGAAAAGTGTAAAAAAATTCAGTTTTTAGGAGCTTTATACAATTTAAATCATTTAGATAATTTAAGATATTTCTCTAATTTATATTTCCACGGACACACAGTTGGTGGCACCAATCCTTCATTATTGGAAGCCATGGCTTCTCAAGCCTTAGTTGTAGCGCATAACAATCATTTCAACAAAGGAGTTTTAAAAGAAAACGCCTTTTATTTTGAAACTTCTGATGAAGTTAAAAAAATACTTGAAACAATTAAAAAAAGTGATAACTTGCAGTTTGTAAAAAACAACTTTGAAGCTATTGCAAATAAGTTTAATTGGAACAAAATCAATGAAGAATATTTACAGTTTTTTAGCAAATGCTTGGCAAGAAATACTACAAGAGCAAAAGTTAAATAAATCGTTTTTACCTTTTTTACTCATACTAATTACATTGCCAACACTAATGGCAATAAACAATGTTAGTACAGCAATTTTTATACTATCGGTTTTAGTATTAAATCGAAAAAATAAATGGGAAGCGAAATTTTCTTTATTACTTCCAATTCTATTATTTCTTTGGATGGCCGTTTCTTATTTTTGGTCGGTTGACGTTTCTAGAACAGGAACCGCCATATTAAAAGAAATCACTTTATTATTAATTCCTGTTTCATTTATAGTAATGAAACCATTTGATAAAAATCAACTACAAAAACTGCTAAAGTATTATGGTTTTTCAATGGTACTTTATGCAATCTTTTTTATTGCTAGAGCAGCAATAAGATACGCCATTTCAGGTGATCAACGAGCTTTTTTCTATCATGGAGAATACGATGATGATTATGGTTTAGTTCCAAAATTATTAAACGCTATACATATTTCTGTGTATGCTGCAGTAGCATTTTTTTATTTTTTAAGTAAAGAAATTAAAAGCAAATTTGATGTTATTTGCGCCACAATTCTTTTCGGTTTTATTTTTCTTTTATCTTCAAAAAACATCATTATTGTATTCTTATTTTTAATTGGAATTCATTTCTTTTATTTTTCAAAATCGTCAAATAAAATGCGATTAAGAAATTTGGGTATTTTTATTTTAATACTTGGTTGTATTTTAAGTTTTAGCAAAATTAAAAACAGATTTTTAGTTGAATTCCAATCGAACACAAATACCAGTTTAAGTCATAGTGTTTATAACGAAGCAGACGAAGGTGTAAATTACATTAGTATTTATGAAGCTTGGAATAATGAGAAGTTTATGGCAAGCGATTATTTTCCAGGTACAGCATTTAGGGTGTATCAGTTCAGAATGTTTGTTGAAATTTTCAAAGAAGAACCTATCTTTTGGCAAGGATTAGGCTTAAATGCTTCCTTAAATAAATTAAAAGAAAAAGAAGAAAAATATAACTTATGTCCAGGTTATGGAACATTTAATTTTCATAATCAATACGTTCAAAATTTTGCAGAATTAGGATTTATAGGGTTTCTATTTTTACTTGCAATTTTATTTATAAACATAAAAAACGCAATTCATAACAAAGATTTTATACATATTTCTTTTGCAATTCTAATGATAAGCTTATTTTTGACAGAATCATTTTTATGGAGACAAACTGGAGTATTATATTTTATAATATTTTATTGTCTTTTTAATTGTAATAATGAATATAAAAGACTTAAAAACTAATGAAAAGAATATTAATAACAGGAGCAGCAGGATTTTTAGGTTCTCATTTATGCGATAGATTTTTAGCCGAAGGGTATTTTGTAATTGGAATGGATAATTTAATTACAGGAGATTTAAAAAATATAGAACATTTATTTAAAGAAAAAAACTTTGAGTTTTATCATCATGATATTACCAAGTTTGTTCATGTACCTGGTAAATTAGATTATATTTTGCACTTCGCATCACCAGCTAGTCCTATCGATTATTTGAAAATCCCAATCCAAACTTTAAAAGTAGGTTCGTTAGGAACTCATAATTTATTAGGTTTAGCTAGAGTAAAAAAAGCAAGAATTTTGATTGCCTCGACTTCGGAAATTTATGGTGATCCATTAGTGCATCCACAAACAGAAGAATATTACGGAAATGTAAATACAATTGGTCCACGTGGTGTATATGATGAAGCGAAGCGTTTTCAAGAATCTATTACTATGGCCTACCATACTTTCCATGGTGTGGAAACTAGAATCGTTCGTATTTTTAACACATACGGACCTAGAATGCGATTAAACGATGGTCGAGTTATTCCTGCTTTTATCGGGCAAGCTTTGCGTGGAGAAGACTTAACGGTTTTTGGTGACGGAAGTCAAACACGTTCGTTTTGTTATGTAACCGATCAAGTGGAAGGAATTTATAGATTGCTACTTTCAGATTATCATTTACCTGTAAATATTGGTAATCCAGATGAAATCACTATTTCAGATTTTGCCGAAGAAATTATTAAGTTAACAGGAACCAATCAGAAAGTAATTTATAAAGATTTACCTGTAAATGATCCAATGCAACGTCAACCTGACACTACCAAAGCTAAAGAAATTTTAGGATGGGAAGCGAAAGTGAATAGAGCGGAAGGAATGAAATTAACATACGAATATTTTAAATCTCTGTCTCCTGAGGAATTAGCGAAAGAAGAACATAAAGATTTTTCAAAATTTATTTATTAATTTGAAGCCAAAAACAGGTAGATATTCAGGTTTTATAAGACCATTAATTACATTTTTAGATTTATTAATTATAAATCTATTAATATTAGTGTGTCTTCGTTCGGCTATGAGTAATTTTGGTTATCATACCATTTTATCCCTGTTTTGGATTATTGTTTCTTATTATTCTGGCTATTACGAAGTATATCGCTTTACAAAAGAAATTGCCATTTTCGG
>CAMLRV010000186.1 GCA_946482495.1 uncultured Flavobacteriia bacterium | reverse complement strand
GTTGTCGTGTGTATTATGATTATTCGATATGGATATGATGTTTTTTTTAGTTAGATTTGTATAACTATAAAGAAGTATCGCTATGAAGAAAATTGTACTACTAACTAGCTTATTACTGGTTTTGTCTTGTCAATCTATCAAGCAATTTAACGAAGACTTAGCGCAACCTATTGCAGTTGAAAAATTGCGTAGTGATGTAGATTTTTCGTATAAAAAAATCAAGCAACTTCATCCAAAATTATATTGGTACATTTCAAAAGAACAATTAGATTATAAATTTGATAGTTTAAAAACATCCATTCAAAAGCCAATGACTGGTTTAGCTTTCTATAAAGAGTTAAGTCAGGTACTTCGTTCCATCGGTCAAGGTCATCTAGGTATTTCGCCAAGTTTTGAAAGATTGTCTAAGAAAGAACAAAAACAATTAAAACTGAAAGGAAAATCACCATTTAGTCAATTAGATTTGGAGTTTATTGACAATAAATTAATCGTAATTAAAAATCGTTCACGTCATCAAATTAGTGAAACTGCTGA
The DNA here is from genome assembly GCA_946482495.1 of uncultured Flavobacteriia bacterium. The sequence goes on along the minus strand of CAMLRV010000186.1, from coordinate 4,058 downwards.
AATTCTTTCAATTAACGATGAAAATCCGGTAGACTTAATCAATACATTTAAATTACGAATGTCTTCAGATGGATACAATCAAACTTTTTACAATAGATTTTTTGGTAGAACTTTTGGAACATTCTATACGTTCGATAAAGGAAAATTACAAGACAGTTTAAAATTGGTTATCAGACAAAATGATAAAGATTCTTTATATGTAATTAAACGTGATACTTTCGGTTCAAATACTAAAGAAAGTAAAGTGAAACTTTCTAAAAAGGAATTGAAAGCACGTAATAGAACTTGGAGTAAATACGGATACAATAAAGAAAATAATACGAATAGCCGTGAATTAAAATTCGTTGGTAACGATAGTATTACTGCTTTAATGTCAATTAAACATTTTACAAACGGAAATTTCTTTGGCTTTTATAAAGAATCTTTTGATAAACTTTCAAAAGCTAAAACGCAAAATTTAATTATCGATTTAAGAAATAATCCGGGCGGGCGCTTAATGGAAATTGAATTGTTATATAGTTATTTAGTTGATAAACCGTTTGTTTTTATTGATGATTATGAAGTAGTTTCTAGAACTAGCAAATTGCAAGTTGATTATTTTAAAGGTGGCGGACCAATTTTGAAATTTTTTAAAATTTTAGGAGCGCCGTTTTTCTATTCAATTAATTATTTAAAAGTTAGAAAAGAAGGAGATAAATATTACAGTAAAAATGCTTTTTCAAGAGAATTGAAACCTAATCCAAACAATTTTAAAGGCAAGATTTATGTCTTAATTAATGGTGGAAGTTTTTCCGCATCAAGTATCATTTCTTCCAATTTAAAATCAACTAAACGTGCATTTTTTGTAGGTGAAGAAACGGGTGGTGCTTATAACGGAACTATTGCAGCACAATTTCCTTCGGTCCAATTACCAAATAGTAAAGTCAATTTAAGAATTGGAATTGCCGTAGTAAGTGCAACTGGGAAAACAGATATGGAAGGGAGAGGAATATTTCCTGACAAGGAAATTTTTCCAACTTTAGAAGATAGAAAAAATAACATTGATCCTGAGTTAAATTGGATTTTACAAGACATTAAAAGTGAAAAAGAAGCAAAAGAATTGCTGAAAAAAAGTTTAGATAATAAGGTTGAAGAGCCAGTTAAAGGTGAATAGTGAATAGTGATAAGTTGTAAGAGCCAAGTAAAAAGTTTTAAAAAAGTAAAAAAAAATCAGTGTCAATCTGTTAAATCCGTTTAATCAGCGTGCCTATAAAATTATGAAAACATTAAAAATATACATCACTTTATTCTTTGTTGGATTGATAATTTCAGCGATACATCCTAAAGAATATTTCACTTGGTTTTTAGAAGTTATACCAGCAATTATTGGGTTTTTAGTTTTAATTTTTACCTATAAAAAGTTTCAATTTAGCAACTTTACCTATTTTTTCATACTATTACATTGCTTCATTTTGTTCTTGGGCGGACATTATACTTACGCAGAAGTGCCATTATTCGATTGGATTAAAGAAACTTTTGACCAAACTCGAAATAACTATGATAAAGTCGGACATTTTGCTCAAGGCTTTGTGCCTGCTATGATTGTTCGAGAATTATTTATCAGAAAAAATGTGATAGCCAATAAAAGTTTTTTCAATTTTATTATTGTTTCAATTTGTTTGGCAATTAGCGCTGCTTATGAATGGATAGAATGGTGGGTTTCTATTTGTACTGGCGAAGGTGGTGATGCTTTTTTAGGAACACAAGGCTACGTTTGGGACACACAATCTGATATGCTTTTAGCTACAATTGGTGCTATTTGTATGATTTTGTTCTTTAGGAAAAGTCAAAATCAAGCAATTTCAAAAATTAATAAATTATAAATAGTAATTATGCTTCAAATAAATTTTAACCCGTTTCCAATTTTGGATTCAGAACGACTTCATTTTAGAAAACTTAATGATTCTGACGCTCCAGAAGTATTCCGATTGAGAAGTGATGAAGAAAGAATGAAATATATTCCTCGTCCAATATTAAAAAAAGAAGAAGAAGCGCTAGCAATGATTCAATTTATGAATCAAAAGATTGACGAAAATACAGATATTAACTGGGCGGTTTGTGAGAAGGAAACTGGCAAATTTATTGGTTTTATGGGGTTTTATAGAACGGAATCTGAAAATTATAGAACCGAAATTGGCTATATGGTTTTACCAGAATTTGAAGGAAAAGGTTACGTAACTGAAGCAATTGGCACGATGTTGGATTACGCTTTTAACTCTGTTGGATTTCGTTCAATTAGTGCTGTAATTGATCCTGATAATATGGGTTCCGAAAAGGTTTTATTGAAAAATGGTTTTAAAAAAGAAGCACATTTTAAAGAAAATGAATATTTCGGCGGGAAATTTTGGGATTCAGTGCATTATGGATTATTAAAAAGAGAATTTACATTATAATATGACAATATTTCAAAAACAATTTGCCGAAGTAAAAGAATTACTTCAGTTTGAAAATTATCCTCAAGTTGTGAAACGTGTTATCGATTTTACGTTAGATACTGAAGATATTAAACACTATAAACAAACCAATGATTTCTTAAACTGGTATGATACCAATCATGATTCTCATGAAGTCAAAGAAAAATTAAATGACTTACTTGCCAGTTTAAAGCAAACTTTAGATGCAAAGGAAATTAAATCGCACGAAGTAATTATATCTATTGATAATCTTAAGAAAGTGTATAACTCCAATTTTGCTCTTGGACCAATTAATTTAGATATTAAATCGGGTGAAATTATTGGTTTAGTAGGAGAAAACGGAAACGGAAAAACTACATTACTTAGAAGTATTTGTGGGGAATTACATCCAAGCTCTGGAAGTTTAAATTACAAATTTGAGTACTCAGATTTATACGATTTACGCACTAAATTAGTTTACATTCCACAACGTACAGATACTTGGCGTGGTAGTATGTATGAAAACCTTGAGTTTACGGCAAGTTGCTATGGTTACCAACCCGAAGAAAACAATTTGGTGGTCGATTTAGTGATTACTCGTTTAGGTTTAAGAAAATTCAGAAGCTATAACTGGAATGGTTTATCTTCTGGATATAAAATGCGTTTCGAATTAGCCCGAATGTTGCTTCGTAAACCAAAAATTCTATTAATTGATGAGCCATTGGCCAACTTAGATATTTTGGCACAACAAACGGTTTTAGATGATTTTAGAAATATTGCGAATTCACCTTTCCGACCAATTGCTATCGTTTTGAGTTCGCAACAATTATATGAAGTCGAAAAAACTTCGAACCAAGTAGTATTCTTAAAACAAGGTGTTCAACGCAATTTAAAAGAAGATAAAACGGAAGAAAAACAATTTATCATTGAGTTTGAAACTGCTGAAACTATTAGTGCTTTAAATGAAAAATTAGCAAAAATTAATTTAATTTCATTGGAACAAAATGGTGGAACTTTAATTGCAACTTTTCCAATTGATGTTACTATTGCTGTGTTTATGAAAACCTTAATAAACGAGCAAATTGAAGTTAACTACCTAAGAAATATTACTAACTCAACCCGAAGATTTTTCGTAAAATAAAAGTATATGTTTGATAACATTCAAAAGCAATTATTGCTAAAATATCCATTATTGTGGAACACAAAGTTTATTCCAATGTTAATTGTTGGAGTAATTTTAAACTTGATTTATTTTTTAATTGGTTATGCCGATGGAACCATTAATTTCACAAAGCCTTACAAATCAAACATTGATTTTACTTTTTTTACCTTTTTAGGATTAATATCTATTATCATACTGATTATTTGGTTGGTGAGTTATTTTAAAAATAATTCGTTTAAAAGATTTTATACCAAAAGTAAAAATGCCCTGTTTTTCGAATGGGTTCAAATTGTAATTATCGTACTTTTATTATGTATGTTTTACTTTCCTTTCGAATATGGAAGAGAATTGCATAAGCGAAATTATTTTAGTGAAGAAGAAGCTAAAAAAAGATGTGAAACTATTTCAAGTGCCGATTTTTTTATTGATGGAAGTTTTGAAGAAGCTGAGCTGGATTCTGTAAA
>CAMLRV010000185.1 GCA_946482495.1 uncultured Flavobacteriia bacterium | reverse complement strand
ATCAAGTTAAATTATATCCAAATCCAACAAATAATCATTTTGTAATTCAATTACCTAATGCATATGAAAAAGTCTCAGTTGTTATTTTTGATTTAATAGGTAAAGAGATTTTAAATAAAGATTATAATTTTGAGACTGTTCTTAATCTTACTTTAGAAAATGTTTTAAATGGAATGTATTTTGTTCAACTAAATTGTGATGGAAAATCTAAACTTTTTAAAGTTATTAAAGAATAAGTATTAAAGTTAATTGAATAATAAAAATCTGCTAAATAATTTTAGCAGATTTTTTTTGTAGTATAATATTTGTTAAATTTATCCAAAAATTATTTAATTTATGAAAAAATATTTATTATTATTTAGTGCTTTTTTATTTTTTGGAATTGGTTTTGCAAAAAATATAAATGTAGTAAAAGACAAGTTTTATGAAATTTCAGTTACTTTAAAAGATGGTCAAACCAAATTAGGAAAAATTAAACTTCCTTATGATTTAAATAAAAAAATTGAAATTATTTCGGAATCTGGAGCAAAAGAAAAAATTAATGTTGCTTTAATTGATGAAGTTGAGTTGAAAACGGATTCTGGAATTAGTATTAAATTTAAAAGCATTTATTTTAAGAATGCATTTAGTGATAAAATAAGTAAAAAGCCGAAATTGATGTTAGTGGTTATGAAAGAACTATTAACTATTTATTACGATGATGGTATAAGTTATTCAAGTATATCAATGAATGGGGCGCTTTCTCAAACAAGTTATAGTGCATATTATGCATTGAGAGAAGGAGAAAGTGTACCAACTTTAATTTCAGTTTCTTTATCGGGTCAAATAAATGCAAATAATGTATTTAAAAAATCTGCCGCAAAATATTTTGAAGACTATCCAGAACTTTCTAAGAAAATAGCGGATAAGGAATATAAATACACAGATCTTATAACTGTTTGTATTGAATATATAAATTGGAAGAAATCTAAAAACTAATTTTTAAGCTGTCCCGATTTATCGGGACAGTTTTTTTTTGTGGCACAACATTTGTTAAGTTCTTCTTAAAATTTCTAAACTATGAAAGCCATCAAAAAAATCTTCAAATACATAGGTATTTTTCTATTGATAGTAATCTCTTACGGATTTATAGTTACATTAATCTCTTATATTCCTGTAAATAATAATCAAATTACCACTAATGAACCAAAAGTTGATATTTATATTTTATCTAATGGAGTTCATACTGATGTGGTTGTTCCAGTAAAGAATGATTCATACGATTGGTCAAAACAAATCAAATTCGAACACACAAAAGCGAAAGATTCAACAGCCAAATATTTAGCTATGGGCTGGGGTGATAGAGGTTTTTATTTAGAAACGCCAACTTGGGCAGACTTAAAAGTGAGTACAGCATTAAAAGCTGCTTCAGGTTTAAGTTCTAGCGCTTTGCATACCACTTTTTATAAAACCATGAAAGAAGATAACTATTGCAAAAAGATTCAAATTTCAACTATTGAATATCAAAATTTAGTGGTTTTTATTAATGATTCATTTGAAACCAATTCAGACGAAATTGTGAAGATTGAAACGGAAGCAGTTTATGGGAAAAATGATAGCTTCTATGAAGCTAAAGGAAGTTATTCCATATTCTATACTTGTAATTCTTGGGCTAATCAAGCCTTAAAATCGGCCAACCAAAAAGCCGCTCTTCATACATTAACAGATACTGGAATTTTCAGACATTATTCTAACTAAAGAGCCAAGGAAAAAGTAAAAAGAGCCAGGAAAAAGTGAAATTTAATCACTAATTACTATTCACTTTTTAATACTTCAAATTGTTCAAAACTTCTTGGCGATACACTTTCAAAATCATAGCAATTCAACTATATTAGCACATTATCCATTTTTGTGTCTATGTTAGAAGAATTAAATCAAACCCAATATACCGAAGATAATATTCGTTCGCTTGATTGGCAAGAACATATCCGTATTCGTCCGGGAATGTACATTGGTAAATTAGGTGATGGTTCCACTCCAGATGATGGTATTTATATTCTAGTCAAAGAGGTTATCGATAACTGTATCGATGAATTTGCTATGGGTGCTGGTAAAACGATTGAAGTAACTATCAAAGACCGATTAGTAACGGTTAGAGATTATGGTCGTGGTATTCCGTTAGGAAAAGTAGTTGATGTAGTTTCTAAAATGAATACCGGTGGTAAGTATGATTCGAAAGCTTTCAAAAAGTCAATCGGATTAAACGGAGTGGGTACGAAAGCTGTAAATGCCTTATCAAATTACTTTCGTGTAGAATCGGTTCGTGATAACCAACAAAAAGCTGCAGAATTTTCGGCTGGATTGTTAACATCTGAAGAGGAAATTGTAGAATCTACAAAACGTCGTGGTACAAAAGTATCTTTTATTGCCGATGAAAGCATTTTCAAAAACTACAAATATCGTAACGAATATGTAGAGAAAATGTTGCGTAATTATACGTATTTGAATAGAGGTTTAACGTTGTATTATAATGGCGATAAATTTTATTCTGAATACGGATTAAAAGATTTATTGGAAGATAACATTTTGGGTGAAGATATGGTGTATCCTGTAATTCATTTGGAAGGTGACGACATTGAAATCGCTTTAACACATAGTAAATCACAATACTCAGAAGAATATTATTCTTTCGTAAACGGACAAAACACAACGCAAGGTGGAACGCATTTAGGTGCTTTCCGTGAAGCTGTGGTGCGAACGTTAAAAGAATTCTATAATAAAAACTTCGAAGCGTCTGATATTCGTAAATCGATTGTAGCTTCTATTGCTGTTCGTGTAGAAGAGCCCGTTTTCGAATCGCAAACTAAAACGAAGTTAGGTTCTACAGATATGGGGCCAAACGGACCTTCAGTTCGTACTTTTGTAAACGATTTTATCAAAACGAAATTAGATAACTATTTACATAAAAATCCAGAAATCGCAGATCAATTATTGCGTAAGATTCTACAAGCAGAACGCGAACGTAAAGAATTATCTGGAATTAGAAAATTAGCCAAAGAACGCGCTAAAAAAGCAAGTTTACACAATAAGAAATTACGCGATTGTCGTGTGCATTTAACCGATGTGAAAAACCCTAGATATTTAGAAAGTACACTTTTTATTACCGAGGGAGATTCTGCATCGGGTTCTATCACTAAATCTCGTGATGTTAATACACAAGCGGTTTTCTCTTTACGTGGTAAACCTTTGAATTCCTACGGAATGACTAAGAAAATTGTGTATGAAAACGAAGAATTCAACTTATTGCAAGCGGCTTTAGATATTGAAGAAGATTACGAACACTTAAGATACAACAATATCGTTATCGCTACCGATGCCGATGTCGATGGGATGCACATTCGTTTGTTATTGATTACGTTTTTCTTACAGTTTTTCCCAGAATTAATTAAAGAAGGCCATTTGTATATTTTACAAACACCTTTATTCCGTGTGCGAAACAAAAAAGAAACGATTTATTGTTATTCAGATGAAGAACGTGTGAATGCCATTGAGAAACTAAAACCAAAACCAGAAATTACGCGATTCAAAGGATTGGGAGAGATTTCTCCTGATGAGTTTAAGCATTTTATTGGTCAAGATATTCGTTTAGATCCAGTGATGTTAGACAAACTAATGTCAATTGAAAAACTATTGGAATTCTATATGGGTAAAAACACACCAGACCGACAAGAGTTTATCATCAATAACTTGAAAGTAGAGTTAGATACGGCTGAGGAACTTTTAGGATCGAATTAAAAATTGAAAACTGTCAACCTAAAAACTGACAATTAAAATATGAACGAAGAAAATCAAAATTTAAACCCAGACGAAAGTCAAGATTTTATACCTGAAAGCACCGAGCATTTAGATCATTCTGATTCTATTACTAAGGTGACAGGAATGTATAAAGATTGGTTTTTAGATTACGCCTCTTATGTAATTCTAGAGCGTGCAGTTCCGGCTATTGAAGATGGTTTTAAACCAGTTCAACGTCGTATCATGCATTCGATGAAAGAGTTAGATGATGGTCGTTACAATAAAGTAGCGAATATTATCGGTCACACGATGCAGTATCACCCACACGGAGATGCGAGTATTGGTGATGCGATGGTAAACATTGGTCAGAAAGATTTATTAATCGATTGTCAGGGTAACTGGGGAAATATTTTTACTGGCGATGGTGCTGCGGCGCCTCGTTATATTGAAGCACGTTTGAGTAAATTCGCTGGAGATGTTGTGTTTTCACCAAAAGTAACGGAATGGCAATTGAGTTATGATGGTCGTAAAAACGAACCGATTCATTTACCTGTAAAATTCCCATTATTGTTAGCACAAGGTGGTGAAGGTATTGCGGTTGGTTTATCAACGAAATTATTGCCTCACAATTTCAATGAGCTAATTGATGCTTCAATCAAAATTTTAAAAGGAAAACCATTTACGTTATTTCCAGATTTTCCAACTGCTGGTATAGCTGATGTTTCCAATTATAATGATGGAATGCGTGGCGGTCGTGTGCGTGTGCGCGCGAAAATTGCCCCATTAGATAAAAATACGTTAATCATTACACAAATTCCTTT
>CAMLRV010000184.1 GCA_946482495.1 uncultured Flavobacteriia bacterium | reverse complement strand
GTTCTTTATTAGACAATGAAGATATTACAGAATTAGAAAATGAATTGATATATAATGATTTAAATTCAATTAATTAAATAATTGGTTTAATTAAAAAAGAATAATTATGAAAAATAAAATTACTTATATCACCCTTTTTTTGCTAGCCCTACAATTTGGTTTTAGCCAGGAAAGTGATCCTAGAAAAGAAAGAATTAAAGCGCTGAAAATTGCTTTTATTTCTCAAAAGTTATCTCTAACTTCTGAAGAAGCTGAAAAATTTTGGCCGATTTACAATAAGTATGATGAAAAGATTATGGTTTTGAAAGAAGCTCAAATGAAATTACGTCATGAAAGAAGAAATGGAACAGATGAAGAGGCTTTAAAAAAAATTGAAGAAGCGGAAGAAAAAGAAGCGGAAGTAATGGCTTTAAAAAAGAAAATGAGAGCCGAATTAATTCCAGTTATTTCAGCTGAGAAAGTATTGAAATTAGAGCAATTAGAGCAAGAATTTCATAGAAAATTGTTAGAAAAACTAAAAGAGCGCCGAGGTGATCCGCCTCCGCCAAGACGATAAAAACTGATTATAAGTTTTTTATATTTTGAACCCAATTTAAGCCATTAATGTCATGTTAATGGCTTATTTTTATTTTGGTCACTTTGTTTCTTCCAGCCAAATAAATATACTGATTACTACTAAACCTTAATGTATAAAAATCAGTATCTTCTAATATTTTGGTCCAATTTTTCCCTGAATTTGTTGAATAATACACACCTGAAGTTCCGCAAGTATAAATAACTTTTGCATTGCTTTTTGGCATAAATTGCACACATGATGCATAACCGAAGGCCTCATTTTTAGCTATTAGTTCCCAAGTTTTTCCTCCATTTTTGGTTATAGCTTTATTTGAAGAATTGTCATTTTGTTTGTCATAATTTCCACCTACAATAATTCCTTTCTTTTTAGAATAAAAATCCATTGAAAATGCACCAGTCATAGCTACGCCTTGAATAATTGGTGTTTCAAAAACTTCCCAAGTTTTACCTTTATCAACGCTTTTAAATAACCTCGATTTTATTCCACCGGAAATAATAAAAATAACACCATCCACAATTTTTACATTCGTATCGCTAGCCGCAAATGCAGCTTCTCCATCAATCGTTTTTGGTAAATTAGAACATGGAATTTTATTCCAAGTTTTTCCAAAATCTTCAGTAAGTAAAATTGATAAACAATTTTCTATAGGATCACCAATAGTAACGCCTAATCCATTTTTCGAATCAATAAACATGCTGTCATAAAACACTTTTTCACCACTTTCAGTATAAACTAATTTAGAAGTACAGTTATATGCAAATGTATTCATCTCATACATATTAGCTGGCGAACCTGCATTTATTAGCATTATTTTATTTCCATTATTAGCAATACTTCTAAAATCTGTTTTTTCTTTTTGAAGCTTTACAATTTTAGTATCCTTAACATTTTCAAAACTTATAAAACCGGCTTTAGAATTAGTTCCTCCAAACCAAACTCCATCAATTGTAGGATAAATTGCTCGAATAGCAAGTGAATCTAATACAATATCTTTTCGTTCAATTACGTTATAGGTTGTCTTGCAAGACATTAAAACAAGCGAAAAAAGTAAAACTAAAATTCTCATAAACTCCTTTATTTTAGGCTAATGTACGATATTTTATAAAATTGCAAAATATCTAAAACCAACTTTGGCATAATAATTGGAAATATCTAAAAAAGAAAATTAACTTAATACTGTGATATTATGAAAACAAGATTATTTGCTTCGGTTATTGGTTCACTACTACTGGCAATACCGACCTTAGCACAAGATAGGACAACCGTTACAGCAAACAGTAGCGATATTAGTGATAATTTAGATTTAAAAGCGGTAGCTTCAATTTTTGGAGATGCTTCTAATTTGGAAGATTTTGAAAGAAGATTAAATGATCCAAAAACGCAAATCTCTAATTTAGATTTAAATAACGATAATCAGGTAGATTATTTACGTGTAGTAGAATCTGTAGAAGGACGAGCGCATATTATTGTAATTCAAGCTGTATTAGATAGAGATGTTTATCAAGATGTGGCAACAGTTGAAATTGAAAAAGACAGTAATAATAAAGTTCAAGTTCAGGTTGTAGGTGATGTGTACATGTATGGTGCAAATTATATTTATGAGCCAATTTACGTACATACTCCAGTAATTTATACTACATTTTGGGTAGATTATTATCGCCCATATTGTTCAGCTTGGTATTGGAATTATTATCCAACATATTACCATTGTTGGAACCCATTCCCTATTTTTAGATACAGAAATAATATTTCTATATATATTAATTTCGGAAACACATATAATTACGTTTCTTACAGAAGATGTCATACTGCTTACTATGCTTATTATGGAAGAAGAGGAAATGGTTACGAAATGCGACACCCAAATCGTTCTTTCTCTCACAGAAATAGAGGGTTTGCAAACAGATATGAAATGGACAGTCACAGAGAGATTAAAACTCGTACTCCAGGAACAAGAAATTTGAATACCAATTTAGGGACACCTAGAGGGAATGCAGCGGTTGGAACTCCAAGAAACGAATCGCAACCTAGAGGAAATAATAACCCGAGAGTAGAGTCATCTCCAAGAGGAAATTCAAATATTGGAACTCCTAGAAATGAATCGCAACCAAGAGGAAATAATAACCCGAGAGCAGAGTCATCTCCAAGAGGAAATTCAAATATTGGAACTCCTAGAAATGAATCACAACCAAAGATTAATTCACCAAGAGGAAATGATAATCCGAGAGTGGAAACTTCTCCAAGAAACCATTCAAATATAGGAACACCAAGAAATGAATCTCAGCCTAGACATTCACAACCAAGAATGGAAGCACCAAGAGGAAATTCAATTATTGGAACTCCTAGAAGTGAATCACAACCTAGACATAATTCTCAGCCTAGAATGGAATCTCCAAGAGGAAACTCTCAACCAAGAATGGAATCTTCAAGAGGAAATTCACAACCTAGAATGGATTCTCCAAGAGGTGGTAATTCTCAACCTAGAGGAAATCATGAAAGTTCAGGAAGAGGAAGAAGATAAATTAAAAGCCGATGTTTAGTCGGCTTTTTTGTTTTTAGCAATAAACGCTTGTAACTGGTAGAAAATTACTATCTTTGCAGGCATTTTTTATTTTTAAAATACATGAGATTTCACAGAAACATTAGTTTTGCAGTAATTGACGCATTAATGGCTATCTTCAATGAAGGAGAATATGCAGATAAAGTTGTAGCTAGAGCTTTAAAATTAGACAAAAGATGGGGAAGCAACGACAGAAAGTTTGTAGCTGAAACCATTTACGATATTGTACGTTGGAAACGTTTATATGCAGAAATCGCAGAAATTAAAAAAGAACCTTTTGAGAGAGATAGTGTTTGGAGAATGTTTGCGGTTTGGGCAACTTTAAAAGGTTATACTTTACCAGATTGGAAATACTTTGAAGGAACTCCAGTTAGAAGAATCAAAGGAAAATTTGATGAATTATCTAAAAATAGAAAATTTAAAGAATCTATCCCAGATTGGATGGATGAAATTGGTGTAAAAGAATTAGGTGAAACAATTTGGGCTAAAGAAATTGCTGCTCAAAATGAACAAGCTAAAGTTATTTTACGAACAAATACTTTAAAAACTAATAAAGAAGCTTTAAAGAAAGAGCTTTTAAAATTAGACATTCATACTAAAGAACTTTCAGATTATCCAGAAGCCTTAGAATTAGAAGAAAGAGCAAATGTTTTTATGACTGATGCTTTTAAAAATGGATTATTTGAAGTGCAAGACGCTTCATCACAAATGGTTGCACATATGTTAGACATTCAGCCAGGAATGCGTGTAGTTGATACTTGTGCAGGTGCTGGTGGAAAAACGCTTCATATGGCTTGTTTAATGCAAAACAAAGGACAAATTATTGCAATGGATTTGTATGAAAGCAAGTTAAAGCAATTAAAAATTCGTGCCAAACGTAATGGAATCCACAACATAGAATATCGCGTAATTGATACAACTAAAGTTATCAAAAAGCTTCATGGTCAAGCCGATAGGGTTCTAATTGATGCTCCATGTAGTGGATTAGGTGTCTTAAAAAGAAATCCTGATAGTAAATGGAAATTGAAACCTGAATTTATTGATAATATTCGTAAGGTTCAATCGGAAGTTTTAGAAAATTATGCGCAAATTGTAAAACCTGGTGGGAAATTAGTTTATGCTACTTGTAGTGTCTTACCATCTGAAAATCAGGAACAAATAAAGAAATTTTTAACTACTGAGACAGGAAAAAACTTTACCTTTGTAGAAGATAAAAAAGTATTAGCCTACGAATCTGGTTACGACGGATTTTACATGGCCTTATTAGAAAGAAAAAAATAAAATCCCCTTTATATGAAAAAAACTTACTCTTTAATATTACTACTGAGTGCATTTGTTGGCTTTGCACAAATCCCTAGCGGTTATTATAATACGGCTACTGGAACAGGTTATACTTTGAAAACTAATCTGAAAAAAATTATTGATGATGTTAATGACGGACTTGCTTCGGAACACATTTCAATTGACC
>CAMLRV010000183.1 GCA_946482495.1 uncultured Flavobacteriia bacterium | reverse complement strand
CGGATGGGGAACATCACCCGGTCGCGGAAGCGGTCGTAGCATCTGTGTAAGTTACTTCTAAAATAACTGATGCAGCCATATCAACAGAAAGTGGTAAATCTGTTTCTGTATTAATTTGAATCATTACATTTTCTCCTTCTTTTAATAAATCTGGAGCATCTAAAACATTTCTATTTAATGTAATTTGTTCAAAAGTTTCAATATTCATGAAGTGGAAATCATTTCCTTCTGGATATAAAAACTGGTATGTTTGAGTTTCTACTCTAACCACATCAATTTTATGTCCGGCAGAAAAAGTATTATCTAACACTTTTCCGTTAGTTAATGATTTTAATTTTGTTCTTACAAACGCTGGTCCTTTTCCTGGTTTAACGTGTAAAAATTCAATAATTTTATAAATATCGTGGTTAAATTTAATACATAAACCATTTCTAATATCTGATGTACTTGCCATTTTTGTTTATTTTAATTTTAAGTTTTTCTTTTTAATTTATTTATACGCTTCCAGTATAACCTTTCATAATACCACGAGAAGAATTTCTGATAAAATCTAAAATTTCATCTCTTTCTGGAGTTGCTTCCATTTCTGCTTCAATAATACTCATAGCCTGAGAAGTATTGTAGTTTTTTTGGTATAAGATTCTATAAATATCTTGAATTTCTCTGATTTTTTCAGTTGAGAAACCTCTTCTTCTTAATCCAACTGAGTTGATTCCCACGTATGATAACGGTTCTTTTGCAGCTTTAGAAAAAGGAGGAACATCTTTACGAACTAAACTTCCACCAGAAATCATTGCATGATCACCAATCGAAATAAACTGATGCACGGCAGCTAAACCACCAATTACAGCATATTCTCCAACAGTAACGTGACCAGCTAAAGCAACACCATTTACAATAATTGCATTATCACCAATCATACAATCGTGTGCTATGTGAGCTGTGGCCATAATTAAACAGTTTTTACCAATTACTGTTTTTCCTGCAGCAACTGTTCCTCTATTTATAGTTACACATTCTCTAATTGTAGTGTTATCACCAATTACAGCTAACGAATCTTCTCCGCCAAATTTTAAATCTTGTGGTACTGCAGAAATTACGGCCCCTGGAAAAATATTACAATTTTTACCAATACGAGCACCTTCCATGATGGTAACGTTTGATCCAATCCAAGTTCCTTCACCAATTTCAACATTATTATGAATAGTTGTAAATGGATCAATAACTACATTTCTAGCAATTTTTGCTCCTGGATGTACGTATGCTAACGGTTGATTCATATATTCTTATATTTTTTTTTAATTGGTATATATGTTATCGCATTTTTTTAATTGTGTTTTTTTTCAAAAACTTTATATAGATGCGATTTCATATATTAATCGTTTTTAACTTTTACAATTTGCGCCATTAATTCTGCTTCAGAAACTAATTTTCCGTTAGCATAAGCATATGCCTGCATGTGACAAATTCCTCTTCTGATTGGAGAAATTAAGTCACATTTAAAAATTAATGTATCACCTGGTAAAACTTTATTTTTAAATTTAACATTATCTATTTTCATAAAATAAGTTAAGTAATTTTCCGGATCTGGAACCGTACTTAAAATTAAGATTCCTCCTGTTTGTGCCATCGCTTCAATTTGAAGCACACCTGGCATTACTGGCGCTCCAGGGAAATGCCCTACGAAGAACGGTTCGTTCATCGTTACATTTTTTAAACCTACAACGTGAGAATCAGATAATTCTAAAATTTTATCTACTAACAAGAATGGCGGTCTGTGTGGCAACAGATCCATAATTTTATGAATATCTAAAACGGGTTCTTTGTGTAAATCGTATACTGGAATATTATTTTTTTCTTCTAATTTAATGATTTTCGATAATTTCTTTGCGAATTGCGTATTTACAAAATGTCCAGGTTTATTTGCAATAACTTTTCCTTGAATTCTAGTTCCAATTAAAGATAAATCACCAACAATGTCTAATAATTTGTGACGAGCAGCTTCATTTGGAAAATGTAACGTTAAATTATCTAAAATTCCGTTTTCAGTAACTGCAATTGATTCTTTATTAAAAGCTTTCTTTAAACTTGTCATTGTTTCAGCAGAAATTTCTTTATCTACATACACAATAGCATTGTTTAAATCTCCACCTTTTATTAAACCATTATTTAAAAGCGATTCTAATTCATGCAAAAAGCTAAATGTTCTACACGCAGAAATTTCCGATTTAAAATCAGCAATACTTTTCATGTTGGCATTTTGAGTTCCTAATACTTTCGTACCGAAATCAACCATAGCCGTAACTGAATACGTTTCACTTGGAATAATTGTAATTTCGCTTCCAGTAGTTTCATCCACATAAGAAATTACATCTTTCACTACATATACTTTTCTATCAGCATCTTGTTCAACTGAACCCACACTTTCCAATGCTTCCACAAAATATTTTGAAGAACCATCCATAATTGGTAATTCAGAAGAGTTTAATTCGATAATTACGTTGTCTAAATCACAACCAACTAAAGCAGCCAAAACATGCTCAGGAGTTTGTATCATTACACCTAACTTCTCTAAATTAGTACCACGTTGTGTATTTACTACATAATTGGCATCTGCTTCAATGATTGGAGCACCTTCTAAATCGATACGTACAAATGTAAATCCGTTATTTACTGGTGCTGGTTTAAAAGTCATTGTAACTTCCTGACCAGTATGTAAACCTACACCTGTTAATGAAATTTCGCTTTTTAAAGTCGTTTGTTTTAACATGATTTTATTTATTATCCTTTTTTAATTCTTCAATTTCTTTTACAATTTTTGGTAAGTTTTTAAAGTGTACGAATGATTTAGCGAAATCACCATAATTGTAGGCTGGACTTCCCTGCACTACTTCACCATCTTTCAAACTCTTACCAATACCAGATTGCGCTTGAATTTTAACATTATCACCAATGGTAATATGTCCCACAATTCCAACTTGACCTCCAATCATACAATTTTTACCCACTTTTGTAGATCCAGCGATTCCAGTTTGCGAAGCAATAACTGTATTTTCACCAATTTCTACATTGTGTGCAATTTGAATTTGGTTATCTAATTTTACTCCTTTTCTAATTATTGTAGAACCTAAAGTTGCTCTATCAATAGTTGAACATGAACCAATTTCCACATGATCTTCAATAATTACATTTCCAATTTGAGGCACTTTTTTGAAAGTTCCGTCTTCTTGTGGTGCAAAACCAAATCCATCAGAGCCAACAATTGTCCCTGAATGAATGGTTACATGATTTCCAATTTCAGTTTCAGAATAAATTCGAACTCCAGCAAATAAAACGCAATCATTCCCAATAGTAACATTATCTCCAATGAAACTATTTGGATAAATTTTCACATTATTCCCAATTTTTACATTCTGACCCACATAACAAAAACTTCCTAAATATAAGTCTTCTCCGTAAACTACACCTCCAGAAATTACTGATGGCTGTTCAATACCCGACTTCATTAATTTAATTTGGTTGTAAAATTCTAACAGTTTAGAAAATGACTGATACGCATCTTCTACCTTAATTAATGTTGCTTTTATTTCTTGTTCTGGCTCAAAAGATTTATTCACAATAGCAATTGTAGCTGCAGTTGTGTAAATATAATTAGCATATTTTGGGTTAGCTAAAAAAGTTAAAGAACCTTCAGATCCTTCTTCAATTTTAGATAATTTATATACTTCAGCGTGTGGATTTCCAATAATTTCTCCATCCAAAATGCCTGCAATTTGTTCTGCTGTAAATTTCATCTTATACGCTTTAATTTCCATCGAAATAAGATGGAACTCGGTACTATTGTACGCAATTTATTAATAAAAACTAACTTTTGCTCGTTTCATCTTTGCAAAAATATAAAAATTAACCTTAATCTATAACTTTCGGATAACAAATAAAATATTTGGTTACCGTTTTAGACAAAGCTTTTAAATGCATTTGATCTGATGCTTCTACTACATTTTCAATCGTTCTATCCTTTTTTAAGATTCGAATTGGTTCTGAAGATTTACTATAAGCTTCGTTTTTAATTTTTCCTTTAAACACGAAATATTCGACTTCTTTTTCTGAAATTTTATATTGATTTACAAACTTTTCTTTTAAGTCTAACAATTTGATTTTATCTACTTTAACATCACTTAATTCAATCTTTAGTAGATTACGATTGATAATCATTTTACTTAAAGAACTCAGCACAAAATCGTCATGATATTGCCATTGTTTTATCGCGCCCAACACATCATAATCGTCTAAGTTAGAAAATTTATCTAAAGTCGTTTTATCAATCTGATTTAAATCAATTTTATTATTCAAGAAGAACAATAAAAACGGACTACCAAAAAGCACTTCACCTTTTGTAGCCAATTCTTTAGCTCGTTTTAGAATTTTGGTCAATGTCAATTCAGCAACTACACTCGTTTTGTGTAAATACGCTTGCCAATACATTAAACGACGTGCCATTAGGAACTTTTCAATAGAATAAATTCCTTTTTCTTCCATTACCAACACATCATCTTGTACGTTTAGCATTTGAATTAAACGTTCGCTATTAATATTTCCTTCGTTTACACCAGTATAAAAAC
>CAMLRV010000182.1 GCA_946482495.1 uncultured Flavobacteriia bacterium | reverse complement strand
CTGACAAAAAAATTTAAAAAATCTAATCAAGATTATGAGAAAACTATTATGCTTTGGTTTTCTGGTTTTTTAAGTTTAATTGCATTTCTAGGTTTCTTTTATCTGAAGTTTTTTACTGTTGATTCTACTAATAAAAGAATTGAAAATTTACTAAACTCTAAAAATATTGGAAAAGTAGAAGGTGTTATTAGTGAATTTGAAAGTGTAAAACCTTTATCTCAAAGAGGTAAAGTAACCCATGAAAGTTTTGTGGTTGATTCTGTTGAGTTTTCTTATTCTGATGCTTTGCTTGGAAGATTTAATAGATTTTCCCAAACTAATAATGGTGTTTTTAGAGATGGTTTACCAGTGAGAATCACTTATATGAAAAATAATAATGAAATTTTGAAGGTTGAGATTTCTGAAAGTGATATAATACTAATGAAATAGTTTGAGCTAAGTATTACGCTTGTCTATTAAATATAAAAGTCCGTCCCGATAAATCAGGACGGACTTTTTAATTTGTGTAAATGAAATTAGAATCGGAAACCAGCACCAATTTGAAATACCGAATTTTTACTGTTAGAATCCTTAATAATTTCATTGAAACTGTGTGTATATCTCGCAGATAAGAAGAATTCATTAAAATTTAAGGAAACACCAGCAGCTAAAGCAGTATCAAAATCATTGATGTCGTTTCTTTCTATTTCCGAATTATTTCGTATGACTTTTTCATTAACTTTTAATCCAAATTGCGGACCGGCTTCAAACGAAATTACATTACCAGCATATAATTTTAATAGAACCGGCATGTTAATATAATCGATTTGATATTCTTCATTATAATTGGTGCCTAGAAATACATAATTGCTTTCAAAACCTTGTCGAGAATATAACATTTCAGGTTGTAGCGCTAGTACTCTTCCAACTAATGGAACTTCGCTTGTAAAACCAAGATAAAAACTTGTTCTAGGGTCTAAACCTTCTTCAAAATCACCTTTGGTAACTGTACTGTAATTTAAACCACCTTTCAAACCAAATTTAGCATTTGTTGTCCTTTGAACTTCTTCCTGTGAAAAAGCTGTAACCGAAATAATACTTGTAAGTAATAAAATGATCTTTTTCATGATAAATAAATTTAGGTTAAAAAATATATGTAGAAATTTTTCAAATAGGGGTCGTTTTTATTTTAATTCAATATAACCTTACAAATTCCGTGCCTTTATTTTTTTATAAATTCATTTAAATGGTTAACTACCTTATTTTGCTAGTATTTATAAAGAACGTTTTATTTTGATAAATTATTGTTGAAATGGATAAGTTAATTGAAATTAGTTCTTAAGTTTTAAATAAAAAAAAATCCGACTTCAATTGAAATCGGACTTTAAAAATTTATGTTTTTAGAGATTATTTTGCAATATTTACTGCTCTTGTTTCTCTAATTACTGTTACTTTAACCTGACCTGGATAAGTCATTTCTGTTTGAATTTTGTGTGAAATTTCAAATGATAAGTTCGAAGCCATATCGTCTGATACTTTTTCACTTTCTACTAAAACGCGTAATTCTCTACCAGCTTGAATAGCATAGGCATTTTTCACACCTTGGAAGCTATATGCTACTTCTTCTAAGTCTTTTAAACGTTGGATGTAAGAATCTAAAACTTGTCTTCTTGCTCCTGGTCTTGCTCCTGAAATAGCATCACAAACTTGAACGATTGGAGAAATTAATGATTTCATTTCAATTTCGTCGTGGTGCGCTCCGATTGCATTACAAACTTCTTCTTTTTCACCATATTTCTCTGCCCATTGCATACCTAAAATAGCATGAGGTAATTCACTTTCAGTATCTGGCACTTTTCCAATATCGTGAAGTAAACCAGCTCTTTTCGCTAATTTTACGTTTAATCCTAATTCTGCGGCCATTAAACCACATAATTTAGAAACTTCTCTTGAGTGTTGTAATAAGTTTTGTCCGTAAGAAGAACGGTATTTCATTCTTCCTACAATTTTGATTAATTCTGGATGTAAACCGTGAATTCCTAAATCGATAACGGTACGTTTACCCACTTCGATAATTTCTTCTTCGATTTGTTTTTTCGTTTTCTCTACCACCTCTTCAATACGAGCTGGGTGAATACGGCCGTCTGTTACTAGTTTATGAAGTGCTAAACGAGCAATTTCTCTTCTAACAGGGTCGAAACAAGATAAGATAATAGCTTCCGGAGTGTCATCTACAATAATTTCTACACCAGTTGCAGCTTCAATAGCTCTAATGTTTCTTCCTTCTCTACCAATGATTCTACCTTTTACATCGTCAGATTCAATATTGAATACAGAAACACAATTTTCAACGGCTTCTTCTGTACCTACACGCTGAATTGTATTGATAATAATTTTCTTTGCTTCTTGTTGCGCTTGCATTTTGGCTTCTTCAATTGTTTCTTGAATGTGAGCCATTGCATTGGTTTTAGCTTCAGCTTTTAAGCTTTCTACTAATTGATTTTTCGCTTCGTCAGCAGACAAACCTGAAATTACTTCTAATTGTTCGATTTGACTTTTATGTAGTTTGTCAACTTCTTGAGATTTTTTCTCTAAGTTTTCAATCTTATTATTGTATTCTGTAATCTTGTTTTCTGCTTCCTCGTTAACTTTTTTAGCTTTTGCTAATTCGTTAGAAACTTGAGATTCTTTATCTCTTGTTCTTTTTTCGGCTTCAGCCATTTTTTTGTCTTTTGACAAAATTTCTTTTTCGTGCTCCGATTTTAATTCTAAAAATTTCTCTTTGGCTTGTAGTAATTTATTTTTCTTTTCAGCTTCAGCTTCTGATTTAGCATCTCTTAAAATTGAACCCGCTTCTTTTTTAGCATTTTTAATAAGATTTGAGACATTGCTTTTTTCTAAAAATTTAGCAATTGCAAATCCGATAGCCAGTCCGACAACGATTCCAATTAGTATACTTGTTATTTCCATAGTTTAGTTTAGTTTAATAAAAAAAGCTCACATTAGGTGTTTGAATAAACTCGATTCAGACAGGATTTGAGCTAAAACAATGATCAAGGATTCCCGATAAATCGAGACTTGCTTTACTATTGCAAATTCACTCATTTAATAGTTAGTGTTGAGTTTATCAAATATTTACTAATGTGAGCAGTACTTTAGTGTTTTTGTATGAACGTATTTTCTTATTTTGAAAGTAAACTTTCAATTTTTTCGTCGAGTTTTTTCAATCTTTCAAATGCCTCTACAGAGTCTGTAGATTTATCTATTTGTGTTTGTTCAATTTGAGAGGCGAATTGTAAAGCACACATAGCTAATACGTCTTGCTTATCTCTTACGGCATAGCTCGCTTCAAATTTTTTAATAGTGGCGTCAATTTTTTTCGATGCCGTTCTTAAACCTTCTTCCTGTGTAGTTTCCACGGTTAATGGATAAACACGGTCTGCAATTGAAATTTTTATTTTTAACTTTTCTGCCATAATTATTCAGAAAGTTGAGCTATACAATGGTCGATTTCTCTAATCAACGAATTTATTTTCAGTTTTGTTTCTTTCTTGTAATCTTCACTGCCCAGAAGAGAATTTGTGATTCGTAAGCTTTCCAATTCGTTTTTTAATGAGGTTACTTTCTCATTTTCTTGTTGGGCTGTCAGTTTTATTTCTCTCAATTCTTTAGATAAACTTTCGTTTAATAGCTCCAAATTCTCTATTTTTTTAGACAACTTAAAGAACTTTACTTCTAAAGAATCAATAACTTTTGACAATTCGCTCATTACAACTTAATTCTTTTCTTGATTCTACAAATTTAAAACTTCAATCTCGAAATCCAACATTTTTTTAAAAAAATTATAAAGTTTTTTTTCTATTGATTGATTTTTAATTTTCGTCTTGTTTTTTACTCTTAATAAAATCTAAAATCAGCGTGGCAATTAATTTTCCAGTTAAGTGATTGTTGTTCGATAAATCCAAATCTGGTGCGCCTTCACAGATGTGTAAATAACTTGCATTTTCTTCTTTTCCAACTAAATGAATGAAGTTTCTAGCTTTTTCCACACTAAATCCACTCAATGTCATCGCGCTGCTATGAATGTTTGGAATGGCATCTAAATCCACTTCTAAACCAAAAGGTGTGTTCGAAATAAATTTTAATGCGTTGGTGATTTCTGAAGAGAAACTTTTCGATTTTCTTACAGCAATTTCTTCATAGGTAACGTATTTTACGCGTTCTTCAATCGTTTTTAAGGTGTTGAATACACTTTTTGATACGAAATTTTCATGTAAACCGAAGATGAAATATTTTTTTAAGAAACCTTCTTCGAAAGCATACGTAAATCCGTTTCCACTATGTCTACCTTCCATAATTCGGAAATCGGTATGTGCATCAAAATTTATAGCATTTACTGGCATTCCTTTTGCTAAAGCTAAACCTTTAATATTTCCGTAAGCATTGTTATGTCCGCCACCAATAATAATTGGTATTTTATTGGCTTTAATAATGGTGCTAATCACAAAAGAAACATCTTTATCAATGTTTTCAACCAACTTAAAAAGTGTTTTTCGATCTTCTTTGTTGTTTGTGTCTAAAGTCTTAGAGATTTCCATTTCTTCAGTGAAATTTATTTCCCCTAGCGCAATAAGTTCACTTCCTTTACAAAATTTATTGTGTTGAAAGTTAACCAAACTTTTTAATGTACTTTCAAAAGACGTGGCAG
>CAMLRV010000181.1 GCA_946482495.1 uncultured Flavobacteriia bacterium | reverse complement strand
TGAGTCGAAGGCAACCAGTTTTAATTTCTTATCCTTAAAGTATTGCTCAAATGTCTCAACAGCCTGATATGAATCCACCGTCCAGATGCAGGCTTCTGTATTGGCATATTTGGTAAACAAATCACCTAAAAGAATAGGGTTGGCATCAGTATTTTCAAACGGAACTTCATAAAAGAACTCCGCTCCTTCACCTATTTTGCTCTTCACCCCGATTATCCCACCCATCATTTCCGTCAGGCGCTTGCAAATGGCCAGACCTAAGCCTGTGCCTCCCGAATGTTTATTGGTTAATTGCTTGAAGCGGTCAAATATCAGTTCCTGCTCGCTTGCTTCAATTCCTTTGCCCTGATCTATTACCTTGCAAGATAAATGAGGTTTACCATCAATTATTCTTGCTGAAACCTTAATAGTTACCCAACTGCCATTCGGTGAGAACTTAACGGCATTGGAAACGAAGTTCAGGATAATCTGACGTAGTCGGTTTCTGTCTGCTTTGATATAAACCGGCATATTCGGATTTAACATTACCCTTAACTGAATGTTCTTTTCAAGGGCCGTGGCATAGAAAACATCCACACAGTCATCAAACAATTCAACGGAAGAAAATACCTCCTCTTGAATCGTTAATTCTCCGGCTTCAATTTTCGAGTAATCTAATATATCATTAATCAAGGAAATCAGGCTTTCGCCACTTTTCTTGATAATATTTACCAGTTCAAATTGTTCGTTCGATAAAATCGTATTTTCAAGCAAACTTACCGCTCCAATCACCCCATTCATTGGTGTGCGAATCTCGTGGCTCATATTCGCAAGGAAGGTGGTCTTCATCACATTGTCGCGTCTTTCCTTTTCGGCCAGATGAATCAACTGGTGGTTAATCACCTGCAAGCGTTCTTCAACCTGTTCTTCAATCGTTACGTCTTCAAAAATCCATATTCTGCCTGAATATCGGTTCACATGAATTAATTGGGTAATAACATTATACGTACGGTTAATAGGAGCTCCGAATTTCCAACGCCAACGGTCAATTGAATTAGAAAACATCAATGTAAAAACAAATCAATTTTATATCAAAGTAGAAAAAAAGGAATAAAAAAATAATCTAATTAATTAATTTTTAGTAACTTAGATAATAATTTTAAATCTTTTATCTATGGCTACTATTAAACAACTGAACAAATGGGCTAATGCACACACATCATACCCATTAGATTTTGTCAGAATTGCATTAGGTGTGTTTTTATTTATAAAAGGTGCTACCTTCATTACCAACAAACAATATTTAAGCGAAATTTTAAGTTCGGTTAGAGGTTTAGGTAGTGAAATGATTATCGTTCATTATGTAGCTATGGCTCATATGATTGGTGGCTTAATGATTGTTCTTGGTTTTTTTACCAGATGGTCAATTTGGGCTCAGTTGCCAATTGTGATTTGCGCTGTATTAATTAATTTTTTCGGGAATTTTGACCTTTCTAATTTTATACAAGCCAGTGTTGCGCTTCTATTATGTATCTTCTTCGCTTTTTATGGAAGTGGAAAACATTCATTAGATTATGATTTTAAAATGGAACATTAAAAAATTTAACGAAAAATTTGTGAGTTTAATAATTAATTAATAAATTTACTTCTCTTTTCGAAACAACTTAAACTATTAATTAGTTATAAAGTATTATTTAGTGTCATACTGGAAAGAAATCCACAACAAGAGAATTTAATTACAAAACAGGATTTTTTATTAGTGTGACACTTTTTTTATGTCAATTTCTCAACAGTTTTTTTCCGATTGATTTTATTGGTTTCCGTTTCTACAAATTTATCCATAAAGAAAACTTCCTTTGGAATTTCATATTTTAACAATTCTGTGAAGATTTCACTTTTTATCTTAAAAGGTTTTCCTTCCAAAATCAAAATCACTTTTTCTCCAAATTTTTCATCTGGTAAACTTGATATAAAAAATGGAACTTCAAGATATTTAGCCAGCTTCTCCTCTACTTGTTCTGGAAAAATTTTCACACCACCAGAATTAATTACATTATCAAATCTACCTTTTAAAATGAATTGGGTTTCATTTAAAATTTCTACTATATCATTTGTAATAATTTTTTCAGGAGAAAGCTCTAAAGCTTCAATGACTAAACAATTTCTCTTATCTACATTTATAGAAACATTTGGTAAAATTGTAAATTGCTTCTCACCTATTTGTTTTATGGCAATATGTGAAATCGTTTCGGTCATTCCATACGACTCATAAGCTTTACAATTGATTTGTAAAATACTTTCAGCCAATTGGTAACTAACCTTAGTTCCACCGATTAATAATTTATCAATTAAATGCAATTTTCCCAAAGAATTACTAACCTGCATAGGAACCATCGCTACAAAATCATATTTTTTATCTTGTAACGGATTACTAATTGGCGCTACACAATCAATATGTAATCCTAATGTAATGGCACGAACTAACATCATTTTCCCAGCAATATAATCAGCTGACAAACATAATAAAGCCGTATTTTTAGGTTCTAAATTAAAAAATATTCCAGTGGCTTTCGCCGAATTTAACATGGCAGCTTTTTGCAATACAATTTGTTTCGGTTTTCCAGTAGAACCAGAAGTTTGAACAAAAACAAATTCTTCATTATTTAGCCATTCTATTAAAAATGTAGCTATAGTTTTTTCAAATAATTGTCCGTTTTCTTTTAAATACAAGGCTTCAGATAAAAGTTCCAGGTAGGAATAACTTTTTCCGTTTAATTTAAAATCAGGATGAATAAATTGAGTCATTATTCTGTTTCAAGAGGTTTAATACGTCCAAAAAGTTTTTCTTTCCAATTGGTCCATTTATATTTTATAGCAAAAATGTATAACAAAATTGGGAAAATCACCAAAATCGGAACAAATATTTGAAAACCAGCATTAGGCTCAGAAATATCTTTTAAAATAGAATGTGTTTGAAAAGCAGTCCAATCTGAAGTAATTAATAAAGCTCCAACTAAATTATTTGCAGCATGAAATCCTAAAGCTAATTCTAAACCTTCATCCATTAAAGTTAAAATTCCTAAAAACAAACCTGTTCCAATATAATAGAACATAATAATGTATCCTAATTTATCCACTTCCGGATTTGCAATATGCATAATTCCGAATAAAAATGAAGTAACCAATAACGGAATCCATCTCATTTTTGTAGCTAAACCTAAACCTTGCAACATATGTCCGCGAAACAAATATTCCTCAAAACTAGTTTGCAAGGGTATAAATAGTATCGCTAAAACGGCAAAAACAGCAAATTTTTCTGGATTAAAATTAAAAACAAAATCTTTTGGTGAAAAATAATAACTCGCTACCACTGTTACAATAGTAAACAAACTCCAAAGGCCAAAAGCAAAAAAGATACGATTCCAATCAATTTTTGGTCGAGAAGTGGTTAAAATTCGCAAGGAATTATTTTGAATGAATTGATTATAAAACAAAACAGTCAACAATAATAAAGCATGCGGACAAATTAAAGCTACAAATGTTCCGTTAACACCTATCTTTCTAGTCATTTCATCCATTAAGGCATCAGAATCTAAACCAGCCGTTTCAATATAATTATAGATCATTAATCCAAAGAAAATTCCTGGAATAACTAAATAAGTCCATAATTTGATTTTATATTTCTGTAATTGTTCGATGTACATTTTTTATTTTTTTAAGTCCACTAAAATACAATTATTACCTTTGCAAAAAAAATATTTATGTTAACCATTTACCACAACAATCGTTGTTCAAAATCTAGAGAAGGTCTTTGTTTCTTAGAAAATATTAATCAGCCATTTGAAGTAATTAATTATTTAGATGAAGTTCCTAGTTATAAAGAATTAAAAGCCATCATTAAAAAATTGAAAATCAAACCGATTGAATTGGTTAGAACTAAAGAGAAAGATTGGACAGATCATTTCGAAGGTAAAACCTTAACAGACAAACAAGTGATTGAAGCCATGATAAAATTTCCAAGATTAATTGAAAGACCAATTGTTATAAACGGGGAAAAAGCTGTTATAGCAAGACCTACCGAATTAATTAATGAAATTTTGTAATATAAAAGCAGTGTGAATCAAGTTTAATTCACACTGCTTCTTTTTTAATGTTTGGTTAAAATAGGCAAATAATCAATCCATGGTCCAACTTCATGTTTGTAATTTTTACTCATCACTCTTGTAATTTGAGCAATATGATTTAAATCGTGAACTACCCATGTTGCTATTAATTCTTGCAATGTTACCACTCCTAAACTTGGATGTATTCCTATTTTCAAAAAATCAGTATCTGTAAAATTCATAGATTTCAATAGTTCGATATTTTTTTCTCTAAAAATTTTAAATTCAACTAGCAATTGATTTATAGTTTTGCCTTCACTTTCTTTAAATTGAGCAAACCGGTCATAAGGTTCAAAAGTTTTATCCAAATGATCACTTAAAATAATTTCCATTCTCGGAATCCAGTCCGTTTTTTCTCCATGAATCAAATGTCCAATAACATCAAAAGGACTAAAAGTATTATGTCCTTCATTATTAAAAGCTAAATCATCAGAAATATCTTTTAACAAAAATTCCAAAACTAATGGTGTGCGTTGCAGTATGTCGATAGTTTTATTGATATCAAAATTCATATTGTTGTTTTTAAAATCTAATATTAGGACTAACTCAAATATATTAATTTATTACCAAAAA
>CAMLRV010000180.1 GCA_946482495.1 uncultured Flavobacteriia bacterium | reverse complement strand
GCCATGTACAAATTCAATACCTTTCATTGGCACTTAACGGATGATCAAGGTTGGCGCATCGAAATTAAAAAATATCCTAAATTAACCGAAGTTGGTGCGTGGCGAAATGGCTCTATGATTGGACATTATAGCGATCAAAAATTTGATGACAAACGCTATGGCGGATTTTACACACAAGAAGAAATTAAAGTAATTGTAGCTTATGCCGCACAACGTCATATTACGATTGTTCCAGAAATTGAAATGCCAGGACACGCTGTTGCCGCCTTGGCAGCTTACCCTGAATTTTCTTGTACGGGCGGACCTTTCGAAGTAGGAAAAACTTGGGGAGTTTTAGATGATGTTTTTTGTCCGAAAGACGAAACGTTTACTTTTTTAGAAAATATTTTAACTGAAGTAATGACGTTGTTCCCATCAGAATACATTCATATTGGTGGCGATGAATGTCCGAAAATCCGCTGGAAAACTTGTTCGCATTGTCAAAAAAGAATGAAAGACGAAAACTTAAAAGACGAACACGAATTGCAAAGTTATTTCATCCAAAGAATTGAAAAATTTGTCAATAGTAATGGTAGAAAAATTATTGGTTGGGACGAAATTCTAGAAGGCGGTTTAGCACCAAATGCTGCCGTAATGAGTTGGCGAGGCACAGAAGGCGGAATTGCAGCTGCTAAACAAAAACATTATGTGGTAATGTCACCAGGTTCGCATTGCTATTTCGATCATTATCAAGGTGAACCTAAAAACGAACCAATTGCTTTTGGTGGTTACACGACTGTTGAAAAAGTGTATTCTTTTAATCCAACTCCAGAAGTTTTATCTTCAGAAGAATCAAAATATATTTTAGGCGCTCAAGCCAATCTTTGGACAGAATATATCGAAACACCAAGTCATGTGGAATACATGATTTTTCCAAGAATGTTAGCCTTATCGGAAGTACTTTGGGGAACTTCCAATCCAACAAAATTCTCAAATTTTCAAAATAGAATGATAAAACATTTCGATTTCTTCGATAAAAAAGGAATCAATTACAGCAAATCTATTTTTGAAATTACATCAAAAGTCAAACCAACAGAAAATAATAATGGTGTTTTATTAGAATTGCAGTCAGCAAAAAACACGAAAAATATTAGATATACAACAGATGGTTCTAATCCAACCACTAATTCGTTACAATATTCAAATCCAATTGTAGTCGCAAAAGATCAAAAGATAAAAGCCGCTTATTTTGAGAATACTATTCAAAAAAGTGGTATTATCGAACAACAATTTTTCTCAAATAAAGCCTTCGGGAAAAAGATTACTTTAGTTGATGAACCACACTCAAATTATAATCTTGATGGTGCATTTTCTTTAGTAAATGGTATGATTGCGAATCGTGGAAAATTCGGAAAAGACTGGTTAGGTTTTTCAGGGAAAGATTTAAATGCGACAATTGATTTAGGTAAAAAAGAAACTATCAATAAAGTCATAATTAGCGTGTTAGAAAGTCAAGGAAGTTGGATTTATTACCCAAAAAACATTGAGGTTTTAATTTCGAATGATGGACAAAATTTTGAAAGTGTATCGCAACTTAAGTTGTCAGAAATTCAAGAAGTAAAAGGTGAAGTTGTGTTAGAAGTTAATTCAAGAAAAGCACAATTTATAAAAGTAATCGCAACTAATTTTGGTAAAATCCCAGATGGATTACCTGGTGCAGGTTCCAATGCTTGGTTGTTTGTAGATGAAATCGGTGTCGAATAAAAAATAAAATTATGGCAAATCGTAGAAATTTTATAAAAACAGCAGCAATTGGTACGGTAGCGATTGCTTTAAATTCTTTCAAATCGAAAGAGGAAAAAGAAGAAATTGTAATATCTGATAAAAAGGTAAAAAAGCCAATCGTACTTTCTACTTGGCGTTTCGGAATTGAAGCCAATGCAGCCGCTTGGGAAGTGTTGAAAAATAACGGAAAAGCGTTGGATGCTGTAGAAACTGGTGTAAAAGTTACGGAAGCTGATCCAAACGAACGAAGCGTAGGTTATGGAGGTCGACCAGATCGTGAAGGGAAAGTCACACTCGATGCTTGCATTATGGACGAGTTTTCCAATATCGGTTCGGTAGCGTGTTTGCAACATATTAAACATCCTATTTCAGTAGCGCGTTTGGTAATGGAAAAAACGCCTCACGTGATGTTAGTGGGCGATGGCGCATTACAATTTGCACTTTCTCAAGGTTTCAAAAAAGAAAATTTACTGACAGAAGAATCGGAAAAAGAATGGAAAGAATGGTTAAAAACCAGTAAATATAAACCAATCGCAAATATAGAAAACCACGATACTATAGGAATGATTGCTTTAGATGCACATGGAAATTTATCGGGTGCATGTACTACGAGCGGAATGGCTTTTAAAATGCACGGAAGAATAGGCGATTCTCCAATTATTGGAGCTGGTTTATATGTGGATAATGAAATTGGTGCGGCGACAGCTACTGGTCATGGTGAAGAAGTTATCCGAATTGCTGGTTGCCATTTGGTAGTAGAATTAATGCGACAAGGAAAATCTCCACAAAAAGCCTGTGAAGAAGCAGTAGCTAGAATTGTAAAGCTGACCAAAAATCGAGGCAAAGAATTAAAAGATATTCAAGTTGGATTTATTGCTTTAAATAAGAATGGCGAATATGGTTCGTATTGTGTGCAAGGTGGATTCAACTACGCGGTTCACGATGCAACTGGAAATAAATTAGTTGATGCGAATTACTTTTTGAAATAATGAATAAACTAGAAATTGCTTGTTTTAATTTAGATTCAGCTATCATCGCTCAAGAAAATGATGCCGATCGAGTAGAACTTTGTGCCGAAATGGAAGTGGGTGGAACGACGCCAAATTTTGAAATCACCAAACAAGTTCGAAGCTTAATCACTATCGATTTAAATGTGATGATTCGTCCGCGTGGTGGAAATTTTGTGTATTCTGATAGCGAATTCCAACAAATGAAAAAGGAAATTATCCAATTTAAAGAAATCAATGTAAACGGATTTGTATTCGGAATTCTAAATAAAGATAATTCAATAAATCAAGTACAAAATTTGGAATTGGTGGAATTAGCCAAACCATTTCCGTGTACATTCCACAGAGCTTTTGACGAAGTTTCCGATGCGTTTCAATCGCTAGAAGAAGTTATTGCATGTGGATTCCAAACCATTTTAACTTCCGGACAACAACCTAATGTAACAATAGGAATTAATCAATTAGCAGAATTGGTTACTAAAGCCAACAATCGAATTGTGATTATGCCTGGTGGCGGATTGCGCTCAAGCAATATTGAATTAATACAAGAAAAAACGAAAGCTATATTTTATCATTCTTCGGCAATTACAGACGGTTCTGAAACAGCAAACCCAGAAGAAATTATGCTACTAAAGAGAAAACTTACATGAATTATATGTTTAAAAAAATAATATTGTCTTTAATTTTTATCTGTTGCACCGTTTCAGCTCAGAATTCATATCGCAATTTAGCAACCGAAAATTGGACCTTCAACAAACAAAACGATTCTCAAAAAAATAAAGCTAAAGTTCCGGGCACGATTCATACCGATTTATTCGAAAACAAACTCATTCCCGATCCATTTTTAGGCACAAATGAAAAAGATTTACAATGGATTGAAAATGAAAATTGGGAATATGAAACCAAATTCAATCTTTCGAAATCAGAATTAAAAAACCAAAATATCGATTTACTTTTTGAAGGTTTAGATACGTATGCTACCATTTATTTGAACGGAAAGTTATTATTGGAAACGGACAATATGTTCCGAACTTGGCAGAAATCTGTGAAAAATGAATTGAAGATTGGAGAGAATCATCTAAAAATTGTTTTCAAATCGGCATCGAATTTAGGAAAAGAAGAAGCAAAAAAATTGCCTTACACTTTACCAGGTGATGAAAAAGTGTTCAGTCGAAAAGCACAATATCATTACGGTTGGGATTGGGGTCCACGATTTGTAACCTGCGGCATTTACAAACCCATCAAATTGCATTTTTGGAATCAAATCAAAATTGAAAATGCACGTTACGTGCAAAATTCACTTACCAATGAATTAGCGAAACTCAATTTTGTAATTACTATTAATTGTGAAAAAGCTGGAAATTATAAATTGGAAATCAATTCTGAAAGCAAAAATTTCGAATTACAAAAAGGTCAAAATAAAATTGAATTTCCATACGAAATTGCCAATCCAAAACGTTGGTGGTGTAACGGTTTAGGAGAAGCAAATTTGTATAATTTTCAAATAAATATTTCTAAAAAAAATAAAATAATAGATGCTAAAAAACTAAATATTGGCTTACGAACGATTGAATTAATTCAAGAAAAGGATGAAATTGGTAAAAGTTTTTATTTCAAAGTAAATGGAAAACCAGTTTTTATGAAAGGTGCGAATTACATTCCGCCCGATAGTTTTTTACCACGAGTTACTGATTCGATTTATAACGCTATCGTGAAAAATGCAGTAGATGCGAATATGAATATGATTCGCGTTTGGGGCGGTGGTGTGTATGCTGACGATGCTTTTTACGACGCTTGTGATAAAAACGGAATCTTAGTTTGGCAAGATTTTATGTTTGCTTGCGCGATGTATCCGAGTGATGAAAAGTTTCTAGAAAATGTGCAACACGAAGTCATTGATAATGTGAATCGCCTTCAAAATCATCCAAGTATTGCACTTTGGTGCGGAAATAACGAAAGTGATGAA
>CAMLRV010000179.1 GCA_946482495.1 uncultured Flavobacteriia bacterium | reverse complement strand
CGGGTTTGATATTATATCTAGTCCAAAATATTTTTTAGTTTTTTATTTAACATTATCATCAATAACTTTTGCATTAATCATACCTGTTTTTGCTTTTTGGAAAAAAAGTAAAGGCGTATTTTCTAGTTTAATCGTCGGAATTAGTAAACTTTCATATAGTATTTACTTAGTGCATTACAGTTTAGTTGTAGTTTTGGTTAAATATCTCAAAGATACTATGTTACATGATATTTCTTTGCTTTTATTGGTTAGCTTGTACTTACTTTTTGTTTTTTTATTCTCTTATTTGCTTTATCGTTTTGTAGAAAAACCTTTTATGGCTAGAAGGTAGTATTTTTGCCGATTTACTAAAATATTATAGTCATTTTTCTCAAATTCGTAGTTTAAATTCTTTAAATTAAGAATTCCTAAAAAAATAACTTTTTTTGCTAATATTGTTGAATTAAATTCATCAAATTAGAATAATTACAAATAATAATTTTGTGATTATCGTTTTTTATTAAAAATTTTTTAATTTGAAAAGAATTATATAAATTTGTGCCACGTTAAAGAAAATACAATCAAATTAAACAAATAAAAACATAATAATTATGAGTATTTATCAAGAATACATCAAAGAAATTGAAGAGAGAAAAGGTCAAGGGTTACACCCAAAACCAATTGATGGTGCTGAGTTACTTAATGCAATCGTTGCTCAAATTAAAGATGTAAATAATACGGATAGAGAAGATTCTCTTCAGTTCTTTATTTACAATACGTTACCAGGTACTACAAGCGCTGCTGGTGTTAAAGCAAAATTCTTAAAAGAAATTATTTTAGGAGAATCAGTTGTAAATGAAATTACTCCTGCTTTTGCTTTTGAATTATTATCACATATGAAAGGTGGACCTTCAATCGAGGTTTTACTTGATTTAGCTTTAGGAAGTGATGAAGTAATTGCTAAACAAGCTGCCGAAGTTCTTAAAACACAAGTGTATTTATACGATGCTGATATGGATCGTTTGAAAGTGGCTTATGAAAGTGGAAATGCAGTTGCTGCAACAATTTTAGAAAGTTATGCTAAAGCTGAATTTTTTACAAAACTTCCAGAAGTAGCTGAAGAAATTAAAGTGGTAACTTTTATCGCTGGTGAAGGAGATATTTCTACAGATTTACTTTCTCCAGGAAATCAAGCACACTCTCGTTCTGACCGTGAATTACACGGAAAATGTATGATTACATCTCAAGCGCAACAAGAAATTAAAGCTTTACAAGCACAACATCTGGATAAATCGGTAATGTTAATCGCAGAAAAAGGTACAATGGGTGTAGGTTCTTCTCGTATGTCGGGTGTAAATAACGTAGCGCTTTGGACAGGAAAACAAGCGAGTCCTTACGTTCCTTTCGTAAACTTTGCGCCAATCGTAGCTGGAACAAACGGAATTTCTCCGATTTTCTTAACTACTGTTGATGTAACTGGTGGAATCGGATTAGATTTGAAAAACTGGGTGAAAAAAACGGACGCTAACGGTGAAGTAGTTCGTAATGAAAGTGGTGATCCAGTTTTAGAAGAAGCTTATTCTGTTGCTACTGGAACAGTTCTTACAATCAATACAAAAACGAAAAAATTATACAACGGAGATCAAGAATTAATCGATATTTCTAAAGCGTTCACTCCTCAGAAAATGGAATTCATCAAAGCGGGAGGTTCATACGCTATCGTTTTTGGTAAAAAAATCCAAACTTTTGCTGCGAAGACTTTAGGAATTGAAGCTCCTCTAGTTTATGCGCCTTCAAAAGAGGTTTCAATTGAAGGTCAAGGTTTAACTGCGGTTGAAAAAATCTTCAATAGAAATTCTGTAGGAACAATTTCTAAAAAAGCATTACACGCTGGTTCAGACGTTCGTGTAGAAGTTAATATCGTTGGTTCTCAAGATACAACAGGGTTAATGACTGCTCAAGAATTAGAATCAATGGCAGCAACTGTAATTTCTCCAATCGTTGATGGTGCATACCAATCAGGTTGTCATACGGCATCAGTTTGGGATAAAAAAGCGCAAACCAATATTCCTAAATTAATGAAATTTATGAACGATTTCGGATTAATCACAGCTCGTGACCCGAAAGGAGTTTATCATGCAATGACAGACGTAATTCATAAAGTGCTTAACGATATTACTGTTGATGAATGGGCTATCATTATTGGTGGGGATTCACATACCAGAATGTCGAAAGGTGTAGCTTTCGGTGCCGATTCAGGTACGGTTGCTCTAGCTTTGGCTACTGGTGAAGCGTCAATGCCAATTCCAGAATCAGTTAAAGTGACTTTCAAAGGGAAAATGGAAAGTTATATGGATTTCCGTGATGTGGTTCATGCAACTCAAGCGCAAATGTTACACCAATTTGGTGGTGAAAACGTTTTCCAAGGTAGAATTATTGAAGTGCATTTAGGTACGCTTACTGCAGATCAAGCCTTTACATTTACAGATTGGACTGCAGAAATGAAAGCGAAAGCTTCGATTTGTATTTCAGAAGATGATACCTTAATCGAATCGTTAGAAATCGCTAAAGGAAGAATCCAAATCATGATTGATAAAGGAATGGATAATTCTAAACAAGTTTTACAAGGATTAATCAATAAAGCAAATAAGCGTATTGCAGAAATTAAATCAGGTGAAAAACCAGCTTTACGCCCAGATGCAAATGCGAAATATTATGCTGAGGTTGTGGTTGATTTAGATCAAATTGCGGAACCAATGATTGCTGATCCAGATGTAAATAATAAAGATGTTTCAAAGCGTTATACGCACGATACTATCCGTCCGCTTTCTTTCTACGGTGGTGATAAAAAAGTAGATTTAGGATTTATCGGTTCATGTATGGTTCACAAAGGTGATATGAAAATCTTAGCGCAAATGCTTAAAAATGTAGAAGCTCAAAAAGGTGAAGTGAAATTTAATGCGCCACTAGTTGTTGCTCCTCCAACTTATAACATTGTTGACGAATTGAAAGCTGAAGGTGATTGGGAAGTTTTACAGAAATATTCTGGTTTTGAATTTAATGACGATGCTCCAAAAGGAACCGCTCGTACAGAATACGAAAACATGTTATATTTAGAGCGTCCTGGTTGTAACTTATGTATGGGTAACCAAGAAAAAGCAGCTAAAGGCGATACAGTAATGGCAACTTCAACACGTTTATTCCAAGGAAGAGTGGTGGAAGATACAGATACTAAAAAAGGAGAATCATTACTTTCTTCTACGCCAGTTGTAGTCTTATCAACAATCTTAGGTAGAACACCTACTATTGAAGAATATAAAGATGCTGTTGAAGGAATTAACTTAACTAAGTTTGCGCCTTCTCATAAGCTATTGGCTAACTAATCAGATAGTTATAAAATCATATTTTGAAAGCCCAAGTTCATAAACTCGGGCTTTTTCTTTTATCACAACTATAATTTTCGTAATTTGGTAGGTTTAAATAGAATAACACTACAAAAATAAATCTTATGGCATTTGATATTGAAATGATTGAAAAAGTGTACGCTACTATGGCTGTTCGTGTAGATAAGGCACGTGAATTAGTCGGTCGTCCGCTTACCTTATCTGAGAAAATATTATATTCTCATTTATGGGAAAAAACGCCAACTCAAGCATTCTCTAGAGGAGTTGATTATGTTGATTTCGCTCCTGATCGCGTGGCGTGTCAAGATGCAACAGCGCAAATGGCGTTATTACAGTTTATGCACGCTGGAAAAAAGACAGTAGCAGTTCCAACAACGGTTCATTGTGATCACTTAATTCAAGCTAAAAGTGGTGCAGAAGTCGATTTAAAAACCGCAAATACACAATCTAAAGAAGTTTTTGATTTCTTATCATCTGTTTCTAATAAATTCGGAATCGGGTTTTGGAAACCAGGTTCAGGAATTATTCACCAAATTGTATTAGAAAATTATGCTTTTCCTGGTGGAATGATGATTGGTACCGATTCGCATACCGTAAACGCAGGTGGTTTAGGAATGCTAGCCATCGGAGTGGGTGGTGCCGATGCAGTTGATGTGATGTCGGGAATGTCTTGGGAATTAAAATTTCCGAAACTAATCGGTGTGAAATTAACCGGAAAACTAAACGGTTGGTTGTCAGCGAAAGACGTGATTTTGAAAGTAGCCGATATTTTAACTGTAAAAGGTGGAACTGGGGCAATTGTAGAATACTTTGGTGAAGGAGCTACTTCTATGTCATGTACTGGAAAAGGTACAATTTGTAATATGGGTGCAGAAATTGGTGCTACCACTTCGACTTTTGGTTACGATGACTCGATGCGAAGATATTTAGCGGCAACTGGTCGTCAAGATGTTGTAAATGCAGCGGATAAAGTAGCGGATTATTTAACAGCTGATGCGGAAGTGTACGCGAATCCAGAAAAATATTTTGATCAACTAATTGAAATCAATTTAACTGAATTAGAACCACATATCAACGGACCATTTACACCAGATAGGGGAACACCAGTTTCAAAAATGAAAGCGGAAGCTGCTGCAAATGGATGGCCAATAAAAGTGGAATGGGGTTTAATTGGTTCTTGTACGAATTCTTCTTATGAAGATATGAGTCGAGCCGCATCGATTGTAGAGCAGGCAGTGGCACATGGAATTACTCCAAAAGCGGAATTCGGAATCAATCCAGGTTCAGAACAAATTCGATATACGATTGAACGTGACGGAATTATCGCCACTTTCGAAAAAATGGGGACTAAAGTGTTTACTAATGCGTGCGGACCTTGTATCGGACAATGGGATAGAGCAGGAGCAGACAAACAAGAG
>CAMLRV010000178.1 GCA_946482495.1 uncultured Flavobacteriia bacterium | reverse complement strand
GCTATTCCCGTAAAAAAGAATAGCATTTTTACATTTTTTACAAAAAAACAAAATGTAATAATATACCAATAAACAAATTACTAAAGCGAAAAGAATATGTTCAATGGTATTTAAATTATAAATCGTTTCTTCAGAAAAACCAAAAATATCAGCACGAGCAAACAAAACATAACTCACAAATACAGTGAAAAACAATTGAGAAATCTTAAAGATTTTGGTTTCCGATTTACTTTTATTGAGCAATAAAACCTCAACACTGATAAAGAAAAAAAGAATATAAAAGTAAAGAATTGGAACTTTAATTAAATAAACAACTAACATACTAAGAAAATAAAACAACCTAGTTATGTTATTAATTTTACTAAAATTATTTTCAAATTTCATTAAGCACAATATAAATTCAAAACCATATCTAATTGATCCATTTTTATAGGTTTATTTAATATTTTTTCAATTTCCGCTTCAATAAATCTATTTTTATTCAACTCTTCGGAAATAGCAGTTAAGGCAATAATTGGAATTTGAGGTTTAATTTTCTTAATTAGTTTAGAAGCTTCAAAACCGTCCATAATTGGCATCATGATATCCATTAAAATTAAACAATAATCATTTTTTTTAACAGTATCTACAGCAATTTGTCCATTTTCAGCTAAGTGGACTTCATAACCTTTGGAAGCTAAAATTTTCTGAATTAGGAGTTGATTTATCTTATTATCTTCTACCACTAAAACTTTTTCAGAATTACATTTATGTAAAGCGCTTTCAAGACTTATATTCTCATTTAAAATTTCCGAGTCTTGAGTACCAACTTCTAAATTAAATTCGAAAGTAGTTCCTTTACTTTCTTCAGAAATGATGCTAAAATGGCCGTCTAATAATTCAATATTTTTTTTAACCAAAGCTAAACCTAAGCCACTTCCACCATATTTTAAATACAATTCATTAGAACCTTGATTAAATAATTCGAAAATATCAGATAAACTTTCTTTAGAAATTCCAATTCCTGTATCAATAATTTTAAAACATAAATTTTGTTTATTCTTTTCCTCAGAAAACAATGATACATTTATCTTAACTAATCCTTTTGAAGTAAATTTTAAAGCATTATCAATTAGACAACTTAGAATTTGATCTAATCGGGTTTTATCTGTAATAATAAACTTTGAAACTTCCTTCTCAATAGTCACAGACACCTTATTTTCATTGGTTCTTATTTTGCTATAATCTGAAACAATTTGCTCAATTAAATTAGGTAAATCTACTATATCATGATTTGAAATCTTTACTTTCTCATCTATAACATTATAATCTATAACATTAGAAACTAAGGTTATCAATTGATTGGTAGCATTTTCTAAAAGTTCAATATTTTCAATATTTTTTTCTTTTTCATTATCCTTAAATAAATACAGAACGCCTTTTATGGCATTTAACGGCGTTCTTAATTCATGAGAAATAGAATCTAAAAGTTTATTTTTAATTTGAATTGTTTTTTGCAATTCTTCGTTTTTACGATTTAACTCATTATTTAATTTTGATTTATGATTGGAAAATCGATATTGTGATAAAAATAAAATGGTTAAAAGTAGAATTAAAATTAACGAAAAAGCTAAAGCTAATTTCTGATACTTCAAAATTTGTTCTTGTAAATTATTGGCGCTCTTAACTTGGTTTAATTCGTATTTGGTTTGCAAATTATCACTCAAATACATTTTTATATTCGTACTATTTTTCAGTTTGTCTTTAAAAATAAGATCAGAATAAAATTTACTTAACTTTGAGTTTTCTAATGCTGATTTATAATCTTTATCAACAACATTAATCATTGACAATTTATCATAATAAAGCACCATAACCTTATTATATTTTTCTTCGAAATCTTTAGTTGATTCTGCTTTTTTAAGTAACGCTCTAGCCGTGTCGTATTTACCTTTAACTATGAAAGCTTCCGCTAGCATCAAATCTATTTTAATTGATCTTTTTCCGTCAAACAACGAATCATTTGTTTTAACTAATGCTATTAATTTATCCCAATTTTTTTTCTTACTTTCAATAGTAATTAAATTATAATAGGTATCCGCTAAATCGCCTTTTCGGGAAGATTTTTCTAAATATTCTTTAGAAATGTAACTGTATTTTTCAAAATTGACAATATCATCCTTTAAAGCATAACTTACCGCTTTTAACTCATATAACTTTCCTCTAACATAATAGTTATCCTTAGCTACATATTTAAAACTTTCTTCTATATATTTCAGTGAATTGGAAGCGTCTGAACTTATATAAAAAATTGTGGCTAAGTTTAGATAATAAATGGCCAAACTGGGTTTATCGTTTAATTCTTTGTATTTAATTTCTAATTTTTCCAAATTATGCATGGCTTTGGAAAATTTTGAGAAATCATTTTGAGAAATCAATTCTAAAGAATTATCAAAAATTTTAATATCGTTGGGAAATTTATCATTATTAACAAAAGAACTGTATTGTGAATATGCATTATAATAGCCTAGAAAAAATACAAAAAAAGTTATAAAAACGATTTTGTATTTATTTTTATAAAAACTTGTATTAAAAAAGTTTAATTCCAAAATTTATAATTTAGCTATTAAAATGAATTACAAAAACTATTTCCACGACAACAATTTATCATGGAGCGATTAATATTTAATAAAATTTTTCAAGTGGAAAAAATTCCAATTTATCCTTTGTATTCAAATTTAATATAAAAAGATGAATATCAAAAACTTATGCTGAAGTATTTTCTAGTTAAAAATCTTATAGACCATTTCTTTTAGCATATCGTCTTCCTTCATGGAACCTGCGCCTACACCTTTTGATTTCACATCAATATCTCGAATGACTTCTATAATTTGACTGACTTTTCGCATTGGAAAATTACGTGCTGCTGTAAAATATTCTTCCACAAAAAACGGATTTACACCTAAAGCTTTCGCTACATTTCCTTTCGATTTATCTTTCAAACCATGAAATTGCAACAATTGAGAAAAAAACGAAAACATTTGACCCGTTATAACCACAATCGGATTGTCTTTAGGATTTAAAGCAAAATGATTGATAATATTATAGGCTTTTTCCTGATTTCTAACCGCTAATGCCGATTTCAATTCGAAAACATTATAATCTTTACTAAAACCAATGTTTTCTTCAATGTTTTTTGGAGTAAAAACATGTCCAGCTGGAAAAACGATTTTTAGCTTTTCTAATTCGTTATTAATTTTAGCTAAATCAGTTCCCAAAAATTCTGCTAACATGGCAGCTGCCTTTGGTTCAATTCCGTAATTCTGACCTTTCAATACTTTTACAATCCAATCTGGAACCTGATTTTCATACAGTTTTTTACTTTCAAACCATACACCTTTATCTTTAATGGTTTTGAAAACTTTTTTTCTACCATCTGGTTTATCTCTAAATGCAAAAACTAATATAGTTGTGGGTTGCGGATTTAAAGCATACGGTTCAAACTTATCAAATGTTTTGGATAAATTCTGAGCTTCTTTAACCACAACAACCTGATAATCTGACATCATCGGAAAACGTTTTGCTGTTGACACAATTTCTTCAATTGAAGTATCTCTTCCATACAAAACTACTTGATTGAAAGCCCTTTCATCTTCCGTAAGTACAGATTCTTCAATTAAATCAGAAATTCTATCGATATAATAGGTTTCTTCACCACATAAAAAATAAATGGGTTTGAAATTTTTCGATTTAATATCGTTTACTATTTTAATTACTTCAGTCATATTTTAGTAATCAGTGTTCAGTTTTTAGTTGGCAGTGATTCAGAAAATGTTATTTTTGCTCTATGCAAAAATTGAATTTTCCAGATTATTCGTTTCGGTTCAAAAATAGTGAAAATAAAGTTGCTATTTTTGATGAAATTAGAA
This sequence comes from uncultured Flavobacteriia bacterium, assembly GCA_946482495.1. Next base: position 925 of record CAMLRV010000178.1, on the reverse strand, counting down.
AAAAATTTGTGGTGCTAACTCCTGAAGAATGGGTGCGTCAACACACGGTTTTTTATTTATTAGAAGAACACAACTATCCGAAATCGTTAATTAATGTGGAAAAACAAGTCAAAATTAACGGAATGAGTAAACGTTATGATATTGTAGTTTTTAATTCGGATGGTAGTATTTTTTTGATAGTGGAATGCAAGCAACCGGAAGTTACGATTTCACAAAACACATTTGATCAAATTGCTCGTTATAATTTTACGTTGAAAGCTCAATATTTAATGGTTACGAACGGATTAAATCATTATTTTTGCCAAATGGATTTTGAAAAAGAAAAATATACTTTTTTAAAAAACCTTCCTCAATACAAATAGTACTAATACAAATTGACTTTGAATAAAACAGCCGTAGTTATCTTAAATTGGAATGGTGCCAAATTGTTACAACAATTTTTACCATCAGTAATTCAATATTCTGGAAATGCAACTATTTATGTAGCAGATAATGCGTCAACTGACGCTTCAATTGAAGTTTTAAAAAACGAATTTCCATCTGTTAAAATTATTCAAAACGCAGGAAATTTTGGATACGCGAAAGGTTATAATGAAGCGATGCAATTTGTAGAAGAACCATTTTATGCCTTGGTAAATTCGGATATTGAAGTGACCGAAAATTGGTTACAACCTATTGAAAGTATTTTTGATAATGAACCAAAAACGGCAATTATTCAACCTAAATTATTAGATTATAAAAAGAAATCACATTTTGAATATGCTGGTGCTGCTGGTGGATTTCTAGACAAATATGGATATCCTTTTTGTAAAGGTAGAATCTTTGACACTTTAGAAGAAGATTTAGGTCAGTATAATGAAGAAACGGAAGTTTTTTGGGCAACTGGCGCTTGTTTTTTTATTCGAAAAGAGGTTTTCAGAACTTT